>JBDUAH010000190.1:0-5166 GCA_040004745.1 Chthoniobacterales bacterium
CGAATGTGGATCTGCTCGAAAATCACATGGCGGTGGATCTGATTACGGCGGGCAAACTGGGGTACGCGACCGAAGAGCGCTGTCTCGGGGTTTATGTGCTCGATGAAGTAACGACGATCGTCGAAACAGTGCGGACGGATCGTCTCGTGTTGGCAACGGGTGGTTGCGGCAAGGTCTATCTTTATACAACCAATCCCGACATTGCGACGGGTGACGGCGTGGCGATGGCTTGGCGCGCCGGGGCGGCGATCGCGAATATGGAGTTCATCCAATTTCACCCGACGTGCCTGTTTCATCCGCTGGCAAAGTCGTTCCTGATCTCGGAAGCGGTCCGCGGTGAGGGCGGGATTCTGCGTAATGAACAGGGGGAGGATTTTGTCCGGCTGGTGCATCCGCAAGGTTCACTCGCGCCGCGCGATATCGTGGCGCGCGCGATCGATGCGGAGATGAAACGCTCGGGTGCGAAGTGCGTTTACCTCGATATCACGGACAAGCCCGCGGAGTTTTTGCGGGAACGGTTTCCGCACATTTACGAGACGTGTCTCCAGTTCGGGATCGATATGACGAAGGAGCCGATTCCGGTGGTCCCGGCAGCGCATTATCAATGCGGCGGGATCAAGACGGATGTGAATGGGGCGACGACTCTGGACGGGTTGTACGCGGTCGGCGAGGTGGCTTCGACCGGGCTGCACGGGGCGAATCGCCTGGCGAGTAATTCACTCCTAGAAGGCAGCGTGGTGGCGTATCGAGCTTGCGAGGCCATGGTGCGGGCGCAGCCGCCGGGTCAGGAGGCGCGGGCGATTGCGCTGCCGCCTTGGGAGACGGGCGATGTGCAGAATGTCGATGAGCTGGTCGTCATCTATCACAACTGGGACGAAATCCGGCGTTTGATGTGGGATTACGTCGGGATTGTCCGGACCGATAAGCGGCTCCAGCGCGCGAGCCATCGATTGCGGAATCTGCAGCGGGAGATTCGGGAATTTTACTGGAATTTTAAGATTACGGTGGATCTTCTGGAACTGCGTAATCTGGCGACCGTGGCGGCTTTAATCGTGGATTCGGCGTTGAGCCGGAAGGAGAGCCGCGGGTTGCATTTCACGCTCGATTATCCGGAACTGGATGATCGGCATTTCAAGCGAGATACGGTTTTGAGCCGGATTTAATTTGGAGCCAGTATGCCCCTGCACCGAGGGCGGATGGCGCGTTTGACCCTTCGGCTCGGCCTCCTGGCGGCTCCGTGACTGGCTGCCCCATGGGATTGGAATGGATGCTGCTAGTTTGAGGGCTGAAACGGCGGTTGCAGGCCTCTCGCGAGGGGAAAACCGGCTTGCCCGTCTTGGAGAAATCAGATAAAGAAGGCCCCTGGATATCGCTTCATGAGAAGATTTTTAGCATTTTGTCTCCTTTGGTTGGGCGCTAGCGCTGGTTTGTTCGCGCAATCTCCCTACGAAAGCGCGGCCGACTTCGCGAAGTACGCGATGAAGCTGCGAGAGCAGGCGATGCTAAAGGTGGAACCGCAGGTCTTTGTGCCGACTTCGTCGCGCACGAGCACGCAGCGTTATCCGTGGAAAACGAACATCGTCACGACTGTGTTCTGGATTGGCGAACAGCCCACGGCCAATAATCCGGTGCCGAATACGAAAAGCTCTTGGGACGCGAATTGGTCGTCCAGTTACGGCGGCTATGACACGCCCGACGCGGGATCGAGGAAGAATTACATCCCGGCTTCATTCGTTCCGCGCCAGAATCCGTTTTACATCGCGCTGCCCTATAACGACGTCACGCACGGGCGTTTCAAACCGGAGTCGGCGCTGGTCATTCCGTGGTTCAAGCGCGATTTCATCGCGCAAGGGCAATCGGTCTGCAAAGGTCGCTGGTTGGCGATCCGAAAAGGCAACCGCGTCTGCTACGCGCAGTGGGAAGATTGCGGGCCATTCCGCACCGATCACTTCCAATACGTCTTCCAAAACGAGCGGCCGAAACCGAACTTGAACCGCGGCGCCGGGCTCGATGTCTCACCCGCGGTGCGCGATTACCTCGGTCTGCAATCGACCGACGTGACTGATTGGCAATTCGTAGAAGTGCGCGATGTCCCCGCCGGTCCGTGGCGGAACTACGGTGACAACAATCACTTCGTGATCGCGCAACGCCAGGCGCAGGCCAACCAGCAACGCCTCGCGCAGGAGACGGCTGGGAAGAAGAAGTAGTTTCGCCTGCTGTTCGGCGCTGGCTTCTCGTTCCCGAGTTGCACTTTGGAATGCATCTCTTCCGAAGGTGGAGCTTCGCCCATCGCGAGTCCTAAACGGCACCTCCGCATGGGGGACAGAAATGGCGGAAGCGCAGCTTCCGGACAAAGTGCACCCCAAATTCGACTGGGGAACAAGGGGCGAAACGAGGCTCGGAATGTCAATTCCCGTTAGCGTGCCTGCACCCGTGGCTGGGAGATCCTTCGATTCCGCTTCGCTCCGCTCAGGATGACTGGGGGGCGTGCGCGGTTAGGCCAAGAGCAATCTCGTTCGTCACCGCGGTCCGCACACTAGGCGACCCGTTGTTTGAGGCTGCGGAATGTTTCCTGCAGATCTTCGGTGCGCTTGAGCAGCGGTTCATACTGTTTCCTTTCGGTCGCGCAGAAATCTGTCAGCGGCTGGAAGGCGCTGGCGATTTCCTTATAGAAAAGGTCGATCGCTTGCTCCATCTGTTGCTCGATTGCGCCGACCAACTCGGCGCGTTTCGCTTCCATTTCTTTTTCGTAGGCGCGGAGGACTTTCCCGCGTTGGCCGAAGGCGACGAAGGTGCCGAGAATCGCGGCGGAACCGGCTACAATGCCAGTGACGTCGGCGACCGAGGCGCTGATCATGGCGGCGACCAGGGTGGCGATTCCACCCATGGCGGCGACGCCCGCCGCCGGACGGAGCCAGGCGGCGCTTTGTGCGAAAGTCTTGGCCAGTTGCTCTTCCACGCCTTTGCCGGCCACGCGTTCAACCAGCGTCAGTTCGATCGATTGCAAAAGGTCGCGGCGTTGGCGGGCAAAATCGGGGATTGTCTTCGAGACGCGGTTTTTTCCTTCGGAGGCGAACTGGGCTTCGATCGTGTCCTGGAGCTGCGGCCAAAGGCTGCGCAGATCAGTTTCAAGGAGTTGGACGGCGTTCTCAATTTGCGGCTGGACGGTTTCGCGCAGCTTCGTCTCGACCTCGTTCTGGAAGTCGTGCTGCCATTTCGAGCGGGTCCAGAGGAGCCGCCAGGTTTTCCAGAAGGAGAGTTTCGCTTCGATCAACTTTTTGCCGTGATCGGCGCAGTCTCGGCAGGCGCGCTCCACGCCGCGGAGGAAGCCGGCGACTTGCCGGAGCGTTTGTTCGCGGCGCACTTGGTTGAAGTTCTGCACGCGTTCGAGATGTTGTTCATCGCGTCGGATGAGGTCGAAGCTGCCGCGGATTTCTTCAGCGAAATCGGAGACCATCAAATTGCCCGTAGAAGTGGTGGAGACGAGTTTCATCATGCGCGCTCCGCCTTCGGTGACGGTGCGGGTAATCTGGTCTTCCAGCGGACCGAATTGGCTCTCTTTCCAAAGGCGCTCTTTATCGAGGCCGGTGGTTTTGGCGAGGAGCGCCTTCCGGGCAGAGACCGCGAAGATTGGAGGCGTGAAGCCCAACTTCTGCAGCGCCGTATCCTCGAGGTGGCGGCGGATGATGACGATCTCGGTTTCGTCGCGCAGGTCCATCTGTTGGATGACGAAAATGATGTTCTTGAGCCATTTCTTCTGCACGAGATCGAGTAGTTCCCAAGCGGATTGCGTCCAGGGATTGGTGACTGAGAAAACGAAGAGAACTAGATCGGCCCGCGGAATGAAGCTTTCAGTAATGGTCTGATGTCGCGCCACCATGGTGTTGGTGCCGGGGGTATCGACCACGTTGAAGTTCTTCAGAAACGGGATCGGCTGGTAGCGCTCCGTCAATTGCGGCGAGACCTCGACAGAGCTCTCCTTTTCGCCGTAGCGGAAGATGTAAACGCGATCGGTTGCGGGGAGGACGTCCACCTTCGCGAATTCCTCTCCGAAAAGCCCGTTTAAAAGCGAAGACTTTCCTGCCTTCACTTCGCCCACAACGACAAAAAGCAGTGGCTCGCGGATGTCCTTCAGCAGGCCCTCGATCGTCTCGAGATGCTCAGGATCGCGCCGCATTTCGGCGCTCAATTTCAACAGAGCGGAGAGCGCAGTTTCGACCTCGGTCCGGAGTTGAAGATAATCGTCGGCAATCATGCCGCGGCCCTACGGTTTCTCGTCCGTCGGCATCGGACTCTCGCTCGCGGGCGTTGAACGTTTCGCGGGCGAAGGCGAGGGGGAATGTTTCGCTGGGACCGGCGTGCTAGCGGGCCTAGGCTTGGCCATGGCGAGCAATTCGGAGACCGTGACGAATTTGAAGCCTTTCGCCTGCAGTTGCTCAAAGGTGGCAGGCATCGCTTCGATCGTGGGCGGATGAATATCGTGCGAAAGAATGATGGAACCCGGTTGCGCGCCGTGCACGATCCGGCTGGTGACGACGGACGGGCCAGGGCGCTTCCAATCCAGCGGATCTACATCCCAGATGATAATGCGATAGCCGAAGGTATCGTGAATCCAGGTCTTTTGCCGCGCAGTGATCGAGCCATACGGAGGTCGCATCAAGGTGGGCCGCTCACCGATCGCTTCCTTGATCGCGTCGTCTGTTTTCTGCAGTTCGCGGCGCACGGCTTCGTCGGACATTTTAGCCAAGTTCGGATGCGACCAGGAGTGATTGGCGATTTCGTGGCCTTCCTTCGCAGCGCGAGCGAGGATCGCGGGATGATCCTTCGCGTTCTGGCCAACGACGAAAAAAGTGGCCTTAATCTTCCGAGCAGCGAGGAGGTCGAGCAGTTTCGGGGTCAATGTCGCACTCGGCCCGTCGTCGAAGGTCATCGCGATATATGGGCCGTCGACATACACGGAATTGAATGTGATCTGAGGGTTGCCGGCTTTGGGCGCGGCAGGCGAAGGGGTTCCCTGCGCGATGGAGTCGCCCGGCGGCTTGACGGCCTCCGCTCTTGGCACCGGGGAGGCCTCCTCAGGGGACGCGTCCTGAGCAAAAATGACGACGGGAAGGCAGAAACAAAGGGTTCCGAACAGAAGTAACCGTTTAAAATCCATGAGGTATG
>JBDUAH010000191.1:0-5162 GCA_040004745.1 Chthoniobacterales bacterium
GCGAATTCTTCCAGCTTTTGGCGTTGCTCGGCGTTGAGGCGGCTGGGCACTTCCACGATCAAGCGCGCCATCAGATCGCCGCGGCGGCGGCCGTCGACGTTCATAATGCCTTTGTCGCGCAGGCGGAAGCTTTGGCCGCTTTGCGTGCCGGCGGGAACTTTCAAATTTGCTTTACCTTCTAGGGTCGGGACCGCGACTTCGCCGCCGAGCGCGGCGAGCGCGAAGGGAATGGGGAGTTCGCAATAGAGGTCGTCTTCGTCGCGCTGGAAAACGGGGTGTTCTTTGACGTGGATGACGACGTAGAGATCGCCGGGCGCGCCGCCGCGGACTCCGGCTTCGCCGTTGCGTGAGGAACGGAGACGGGAGCCTTCGGCGATGCCGGCAGGGATCTTGAGTTTGATCCGGCTAGTCTTTTCGACGCGGCCTTCGCCGTCGCAAACGCGGCAGGGTTTCTCGATGATCTGTCCGACGCCGCGGCAACGGGGGCAAGTCTGCGAGACTTGGAAGAATCCGCGAGAGCTGATGACCTGTCCGCGGCCGGCGCAGGTGGGGCAATTGACGGTGCGAGAGCCGGACTCGGCGCCTTTACCGTCGCATTTCTCGCAGGTGTCGAGCTTGCGGACTTCGATTTCTTTGTCGACGCCGAAGGCTGCTTCTTCGAGCGTGATCTGCATATCGTAACGCAGATCGGAGCCGCGCTGGCGGCCATCGCGATCCACCTGTTGGCCGCCGCCGAAGAAGGTCTCGAAGATGCCGCCCCCGCCGCCGCCGGCACCGCCACCGCCGAAGACTTCGCGGAAGATATCGAAAGGATCGTGGAATCCGCCGCCGGCCGGACCGGCGGTGCCTTGGGCAAACGCAGCGTGACCATAGCGGTCATAAGCGGCACGTTTGTTGTCGTCCATGAGGACGTCATAGGCTTCGCCGAGCTCTTTAAACTGTTCTTCGGCGGTGGCGTCGCCCGGGTTTTTATCGGGATGAAATTTTACCGCGAGTTTTCGATACGAGCGCTTGATCTCGTCGCCGTTCGCTTCGCGCGTGACGGAGAGGACTTCGTAGTAGTCGCGTTTAGTGGTCTTCGGCATTGCTGAAATTTCTTGGACAGGATTCTACAGGATTTTCAGAATCCCCAATCCTGCAAACCCTGTTAATCCTGTCTAAATTCCTAAGCGGCTCGTCCGCTGGAAACGACGACGCTAGACGGTCGCAGCAGGCGATCTCTTAGACGATAGCCGCGGCGTGTCTGGCGAATGACGACGCCTTCCGCGACCTTGTCGTTAGGCTCGTGGGCGATGGCTTCATGCAGATTCGGATCGAATTTCTTACCTTCGGAGTCGATTGGTTGGAGGCCGTTATCGGCCAAAAAATCGGTGAGCTGTTTCAGGACCATGCCCATGCCGGAAAAGATGGGCGATTTCTCCCCTTCCCCGCGCGCGGCATTCAGCCCGAGTTCGAAATTATCCACGATCGCGATGAGGCGTTCGAGGAGCGAGCTGTTGGCAAATTTGATCGCGTCCTCTTTCTCGCGGGCGGCGCGCTTTTTGTAATTGTCGAAGTCCGCCTGGCTGCGCAGCGCGAGGTCGCGGAAACGGTCGAGATCGGCTTGGAGTCCGCCAGTCCCGTCGTCGTTTTCCATTTCGGTCGCATCGGCTTCGTCACGGAATTCGTCCGCGGTGTCGGCTGTTTCTGTGGGCTCGGTTGGGTTCATGTCTTGCGTATTGCGATTAAAGTAATGTCGTCGTTTTGCGGGGTGGTATCGACGAACGCCCGGAGGTCGTCGAGCAGCCCATCGATGATGGCTTGCGCGCCTTTTCCTGCGTCCCGGCCGACCGAGGCCATCATGCGTTCCGGGCCAAACTCGTCCCCGTTGCCATCGAGAGCTTCAGTGACGCCGTCCGTGTAGAGGAGCAGGCAGTCATCGCGTTCGAGGGGAACGGCGAGGTCGCCAGTAATCCTATCGAAGACGCTTCCACTGTCAATTCCGAGGACCAATCCGGGAGGGTTGATTCGGCTCAATTCGCCGCTGCTGGCTCGGTAGAGAAGCGGGGCATCGTGACCGGCCCGGCAGAGGGTGACGGTGGCGCGGACGTGATCGAGAACGAGGTAGGCCATGCTGATGAACATGTCCTCTTTGATGTCGGGATAGAGCTGTCGGTTGACCTTCTTTAGGACTTCGGAGGGGGAGGCAGTCCCCGGCGCCTGGCTGCGGAGAACGCTGCGGCAGATGGCCATGATGAGCGAAGCCGGGACGCCTTTCCCCGAGACATCCGCGATGGCGACGCCGAGACGTTCTTCGTCCACGGTGATGTAATCGAAGTAATCGCCGCTGACGTGGCTGGCGGGGATATTGAGGCCGGCAATCTCGAAGCCTTCGATGACGGGCGATTTCGACGGGAGGAGGATGCGCTGGATGTCGCGCGCGATCCGGAGGTCATGATCGAGGCGCTTTTTTTCGTTCGCTTCCGAATAAATGACGGCGTTGTAAAGCGCGAAGGCGGACTGCTCGGCGATTGATTTGAAGACGACAAAATCGCTCTGGGTGAAGGGCTGATTGCTCGGACCATTGGCGAGGGCGAGCACGCCCATGTTCTGTTTTCCGTAAAGCAACGGCGTGACCATAATCGAAGTGGTCGCGAAGCTGCCGAGGCCGATTTGTGCAAACTCGGGCGCATCCATCGCGTCGCCGCGGAAGAGCGGCTGTTCATCTTTCCACGCGCTGCCGACCAAACCGTCGCCTACTTCGACGGAATTCTTTCGCAGATATTCCTCCATGACGCCAGGATTGGCCAACGCCTGCTGCACGATCTCCGTCGGGACGCCGGCGAGCGGCGGACAGCCTTTTGTGACGTAGGTCGGCGCGAGCTTCAAACCGCCGCGCTCGATCAAATAAAGCCCGCCGCCATTCGCATCGAGGATGCGGGTCGCGCCTTCCACGATGAGGCGATGCAAATCGGACGCGCGGATGGTTTCGGTAAACGCTGCTCCGAGTCCATGAAGAAAATCAAAGACCAGCGTCTCTTCGACCTGAATTTCTTCCTTCGATTTCTCGAGCGCGCGGAACCGAGCGGCCTGCACCAGCGCGGTGACGATCCACCCGAGGACGCAGAAGACGAGCAGCCCGAGGAGGAAAGAAGGCCACATGACAGAGCCAGCTTACTTGGCCGGCTCTTGATGCAAATCCTGTTTTAGATACTCGAGGACGTCTTTGAAACGGGAGAAATTCTCCGGCGCTGCTTCACAGAGAGCCTCGTGCGCATCCAACATTTGCTGGGCCTGTTGCTGCTTTTGCACGGATGGGGCAGCAATCGGCTCGCTGCTCAAGGTTTCCCACTGTGGCGCGCTCGCGCCATTGGCATGGATGCTAAAGATTTGATCAAGACCGAGACCGGTGAGCAAATCGCGACTGCGCTGCCCACAATGAATGACGTGCAAATGGCCGTGCCCGAGTTCCTTCAATCGCAATGCGACGCCCGCCATCGTCCCCATGAAGGTAGAATCCATCATGGCGCAGTCCTCCAGATCGAGGACGAATTCGCGATAGCCACGATTGACCATCTCGCTGGCAAATTCCTTCAAGTTGCCGCTGTTGAGGAAGCTGCCTTTGCCCTCAACTTTCACCCAAACGGCTTTGCCGTTTACTCCGACTTGAATAGATGACTGCACAACCAACTGTGGAAACTATAGGATCGCGGGTGAGAGTGTCAAACCTCGTGGATGGCAGTGCGCATCGCGCTTAACGCCAGAGATATGATCGGTTTTCAGCCGCGATCCGGCCGTTGACGATGAGCAAACATCGCCACGCGATGATGCGACCGTCGTTATAAAAATCATCGCCCACAATGGCGAAAGCGGTTTTGTGGCTCCCCTTCCCGCTGGCGTAGTCAACCTCGCGAGCCTGGGTGAAAGAGCGCAATCCATCCTGCCGGTACTCGAGGCGGACAGTCACGGGCATGTCCCTTTTGGTGCGCCAGAAGAAGTCGAAATATTGGCCAGAACGGCGGCGTTTATCCAATTCGGTCACAGCGCCGAAAAGGCGGTAGGCATTTTCCGAAAGGATGGCCGGATCTTTCGCCACACCGTTCCCAAAGGTCGATGTTTTCCGACCGGGCACTGTGCCAAGATTAAAGAGCTTAGTTTTGCGAAATTCGAAAGCGGGATCGAGAGCGACCGGCAGCGGCGTTACCTTAGCGAGCTGACGGTAATCGTCGGCCTGCCCGGGCCAGCGCGCGTGCGCGGGCTGCAAAAGCGCCAGGAGCAGAATCGCGCCCGCCAACGCACAGACTTTCATCGGGCTACCAAACGGGCAGCAATGCAGAGTGTCAATGCGCCGGAGCGGCGACACTCCTGTCGCCGGACTGATAAAAAACGACAAGAGTGTCGCCACTCCGGCGGTTTCGTTCTGGCGGCCCTGCGCGTAAATAAGAACGTGATCGAAGTGCGTTACCATCGCGGCGTTTATCTACCCATGCAGGATCTGTGGCTCGATCCGCACGACGCAAAACCGTTCGCGTTTGTCTCGCACGCGCACAGCGACCATATCGCGGCGCACGAAGAGATCATCGTCTCGGAACGCACCTCCCGACTAATGCAGGCGCGGCTGCCGGGCGAACGCCATGAGCATATCCTGCCGTTCGAAGAGCCGACTATCGTGCGGGGATTGAGGGTCACGCTTTTCCCCGCGGGCCACATCTTCGGCTCCGCGCAATTCTTCCTCGAAACGGACGAAGGTTCGCTGCTTTACACCGGCGATTTCAAATTGCGGCCCGGCCGTTCCGCGGAACTGACGAAGTGGCGTCAAGCCGACACGCTGATCATGGAGACGACCTTCGGTTTACCGCGCTATCGTTTTCCGGCGACGGAAGATGTCGTCGCGCAGATCGTCGCCTTCTGTTGCGAGGCGCTGGAAGAAGACGCCGTTCCGGTCCTCCTGGGCTACTCGTTAGGGAAAGCGCAGGAGATTCTTTGCTCGCTCGTCGGGGCCGGCCTCCAGCCGATGCTGCACGGCTCCGTTTTTCGCATGACGCGCATCTATGAGCAGTTCGGACAATCCTGCGGCGAATACGTGCGATACGACGCGGATAAATTAGACGGCAAAGTTCTCATTTGCCCGCCGAGCGCGAATCGCTCGCGCATGCTGGAGAAAATTCCGCACAAGCGCGTGG
>JBDUAH010000192.1:0-5100 GCA_040004745.1 Chthoniobacterales bacterium
CGCCGGAAAAATACACGCTGGCTTCCAAGCCGAGCGTGGATCCAAATTCCGTTGGAACGCTGGACGCAATGAGCCGGGAAAGGCGCGCGTTGGTGTCGAGCGTGATTCCATCGGTGGTCAGTATCCGGACGTCGAAGCGTGTGCCGATTCGGCGGCAGTACATGGACCCGTTTGAGTTTTTTTATCGCAACTCGCGACAGTTCCGAAATCCGCGGGAAGAGGAGTCGGTGCAGAATTCGCTCGGCTCGGGCGTAATCGTTTCCGAGGAAGGTCACATCATTACGAACAATCACGTGGTGGAATCCGTGGATGAGATCGAGGTGCAGTTGCACGATGGCCGGACGAAGAAAGCACGCCTCGTGGGGTCGGATGCGAAAGTCGATCTGGCAGTGCTCAAAATTGACGAGCCGGGTTTGAAGCCGCTCAAGTTTGGCGACTCGGACGCGGTGCAGGCCGGCGATTTCGTCCTCGCGGTCGGCAATCCGTTTGGGTTCGAAGAGACGGTGACGGACGGTATTATCAGCTCGAAAGGCCGCCCGAACCGCGTGGATGGCTTCGGCGACTTCCTGCAGACGGACGCGGCCATTAATCCGGGAAACTCCGGCGGCCCGCTGATTAACCTTCGCGGTGAAATCGTCGGGATTAACACCGCGATTATTTCGCGGAGCGGCGGGTCGCAGGGTCTCGGGTTCGCCATTCCATCGAACTCAGTCAAAAACGCGCTCGAAAGCCTGCTCACGAAAGGCCGAATCATCCGCGGTTATCTTGGAGTTCAAATGCGGACGTTGCCGCCAGGGACCAACGCTCAGGAGGATGAAGGTGTGGTGGTGCAGGACGTGATCGCCGGCTCACCCGCCGCTGATGCAAATTTGAAGCCAGGCGACGTGATCAAGAAATATGATGGCCGCGAGGTGAAGACGTTTCCAGAGCTGAGTAGATTGGTTTCGCAAACGGATTTGAACAAAAAGATCGAGCTCGAAGTGGAGCGGAACGGCAAGTCTGTGAAAGTGGAAACGCAGCTCCGCGAGCAACCGATTAACTACCAATCCGCGCGCGCGATTCCGAGTCAGCCGCAGCCGGGAATCGTTCCACGAGGTCCTCCTTCGCCGCAGAACCCGCCGGAAGACGATCTCCAGGATGAAGCCCCGCTGGCTGGCGTGCAGGTGGGCGAACTCACTCCGGAATTGGCGCAGCGCTTGGATCTGCCAAACGGCGTGCGCGGCGTGGTGGTGACGAGCGTGGACGATCCTTCGGGCGAATTGCGAAAGGGCGATGTGATTGAAGAGGTCAATCAGCAGCCGGTGGCGTCGGTGAAAGATTATCGGCAGGTCGTTTCTTCCCTCGATCCGAACGACACCCACATTCTCTCCGTTTGCCGTCGGCGGACTCGTTCGTTTGTAGTCCTGCGCGCACGCTAGTTTTTCGCCGTCGAGCGGTCTAACTACGTCCCTGAGGCGCGCGACGGCGCACGTGGCAACGAATCATTTACGTGAATAACCGCTGTGTTCCGGTGGTCCAACACCCCGCAGCATCACTATTATGAAACGAATACTCTTAGCATTGGCGATCGTCGCTCTTGTCCTACCCGCCACTCGGTCGGCGAAGGCAGCGGACGTCTCGGTCGATTTCTTTTATAACAACCTCAACACCGGCGGAAGCTGGGTGGACGCGGGCGACTACGGCTACGCCTGGCAGCCCGAGATCGCGGTTCGCAATCGCAACTGGCGGCCTTACACGGATGGCAATTGGGCCTACACCGACGTGGGTTGGACGTGGGTCTCGAATGAAGACTTCGGTTGGGCGACCTACCATTACGGCCGTTGGGCGCGCGTGCGTGATCGCGGTTGGATTTGGGTTCCGGGCCGCGAATGGGGTCCGGCGTGGGTTTCCTGGAGAACAGGCGGCGATCATGTTGGCTGGGCTCCGCTTCCCCCGCGGCGCGGTTATCGGAGTGGCGGCGAAGTCGTCTATGAAGGACGCCCGATCAATGGCTCCGTGGACATCGATTTCGATATCGGACCGGCCTATTATAACTTCGTCGACATTCGCTACATCGGCGGCTCCGGATTGCGCCAGCGCATTCTCCCGTATGACCAAAATGTCGGCTACATCGGCAATACCGTGAATGTGACGAACATCACGTATACCAACAACACGGTTTACAATTATGGCCCCGACTATAATCGGATGAGCGCCTACTCGACGCAGCCGATCCAAAGGCTGACGCTTCGCCGCGATGCAAATGCGGATTTGAGTGCCGCCGTGCAGGCTGGCTCGGTCACGAAAGTCGAGGGCGACACCTTGCTGGTGGCTGCGCCTCAGCAGTTCCAGGCGGCCCAGAAAAACGCCGCGCCCAAGGAAGTGAAAACGAAAATTGCCAAGGATGACTTGGAAACCGGCTGGTCTGGTATCTCCGATGAGAAGCAGAAGGAAAAACTGCAAGCGCAGATGAAGAAGGAAGATCGGAAAGCGATTCCTCCGACCAAGATCGAGCCGCAGAATCCGGAAGCGTTGAAGGCCGCAGCGCAGGACGGTAATCCCGCTGCCAACCCAGTCGCTCCGACCGCAGCCAGCTCCGCCGCTAACGCAGTGGCTTCGCCCGCTGCCAGTGTTGCTCCTTCGGTCGCACCGGTTGCAGATGAGAAGGGTAAAGGCAAGAAGGGCCGCGGAAAAGACCGTGGCCAGCCTGCTGCCAGCCCAGCTGCCACGGCGGACGGCTCGCCCGTGCCCAATGTAGCGCCTGCGTCCACACTGGCCGCCGATGAAAAAGGTAAAGGCAAGAAAGGTCGTGGAAAAGACCGTGGCCGCCCGACTCCCTTAGCGTCCGCAGCGCCCGGCGCGGAAGCCACGCCAGCGGCCGATGCTATCGCCCCGAAGGCCGACAAGAAAAATGGCCGCGGCAAAGGGAAAAAGGCAAATGATTCGTCCGCAGCGCCCGCCGGTGCCGTCGACGCCACCGCAGCTCCGGCTGCACAGGAAGACCCAAGCGTTGGGAAGAATGCGAAAAAAGATCGCAAAGGCAGAGATAAGAAGGCCGAGTCGATAGCCCCTGCGACTGCTGAGCCGAGCGCGGTAACAGCTCCGCCGGAACCCAAGCCTTCTCGCGGTGGCAAAGAAAAGGGCAAGAAGCGAGACTTGAAAACAAGCGAGCGTCCGATCATGAACCCTGAGCCAGCACAGGCTCAGGAACCCGCTGCGGCAGAAGCTCCGAAGAGGGAGCCATCCGCCAATGCGAACAGCAACGGTCGCGGACGTGGAAACAAAAAAAGCGCTCGTGAAGAATCACCGGTCCAGCCCGCTCCTCAAGAGGTCGCCCCGCAACGCGCGCCGCAAGCGGCCCCCCCGCAACAGCAGGGTGGGGACCGTCCCGAGAAGAAAGGCAAAGGCAAACAGAAAGCCAAGGAAAAGAAAGGCGAAGAGCCCGAGCCGGCACCTGAAGGCTGAATCGTGGCCACACGGTCTGAAATCAAGAAGCGGCCGCGGAGCGATCCGGGGCCGCTTTTTTAGCTACAACAACTCTGCGATTTGCACGGCGTTCAGCGCCGCGCCTTTGAGTAGCTGATCGCCCGAGACCCAGAGCGCGAGACCATTCTCCAGCGCGCAATCGAGCCGGAGCCGGCCAACCTGGCAGTTGTCTTTTCCGGCGGCAGCGAGCGGGGTCGGATAGAGATTGGCGGACGGCTCGTCTAACAAGTCGAGTCCTGGCGCTTGCGCGAGCACCTCACGGGCCTTATCCAAACTGAATGGGCGCTCAAACTCAGCGCTGATCGCCACGGAGTGGGCGCGATAGACCGGCACGCGCACGCAGGTGACGGACGCGCGAAAATTCGGCAGGTGCATGATGCGTCGACCTTCCGCTTGCATCTTCATCTCTTCTTTTGTGTAGCCCTCTTCGAGAAATTTATCCACGTGGGGGAGGACGTTAAAGGCGATCGGATGAGGATAAATTTCCAGCGTGGCCGCGCGGTTTTCGATCTCCTCAATGACCTGTCGTTTTAGCTCGGAGATCGCGCGCGCGCCGCTACCGGAGACGGCTTGATAGCTGGATGCGAAAACGCGCTCCAATCCGAACGCCTGATGCAGCGGATAAAGCGCCATCAGCGCAACGGCGGTCGTGCAATTTGGATTTGCGATGATTCCCCGGTGATTATCGACGTCCGGTCCATTGATTTCCGGAATCACCAGCGGCACCGTCGGATCCATCCGGAAGACGGAGGAATTATCGACCACCACCGCGCCGGTGGCGACGGCGGCTGGCACAAACGTCCGCGAGAGATCGCCGCCAGCGCAAAAAAACGCCAAGTCGATTCCAGTGAACGAGTTTTCCGTGAGCTCTTCTACCGGTATCGTTTCATCGTGAAAATCCAGGTCCTTCCCCGCAGATCGCGCCGAGGCGAGAAGCTTGAGTTTGCCGACTGGAAACGCGCGGCGTTTCAGCACGCCGAGCAACTCCGCGCCCACCGCACCGGTCGCGCCCACGATTGCGATGTTGTAGCTTTTTCCCACTGCGGCGCCATTCTATCGTCAGTCGAATCATGAAGCAAAGCGCCCCGACTCGTATCCATGTTTCCGTAGCCCTCCAGCGGTTGAGCGTGAAGCGAGGGCGGAAGACCGTCCGCAGTTTTCCGATTTCGACTTCGAAGTATGGTCTCGGGGTAGAGGAGGGGAGTTTCAAGACACCGACTGGCCGCTTCCGCATTGCAGAAAAATTTGGCGACGGCTTGCCGACCGAGGTGGCCTTCAAATCGCGTCGGCCACTGGTACCCACACCGGAGATGTTGCAGAGCGACGATCTCGTGATGTCGCGAATTTTTTGGCTCGATGGTTTAGATGCCGGCAACGCGAATTCGCATGACCGATTTATTTACATTCACGGGACGAATCACGAAAACGAGATTGGCCGGCCGGCGAGCCACGGTTGCATTCGGATGAAGAATGCCGATGTGGCCGAACTTTTTCATCTCGTCCCGGTCGAGACCGAGGTCGTAATCGCCGCTCCGCGAGCGCGACGGCGGGTGGCAAAAAAGGCTGAGAAAAGCGTTGCGCGTAAGAGGCGATCCGCCTAAATGACGGCAGCAACTTGCTCAGAAAGGGGGCGAA
>JBDUAH010000193.1:0-5100 GCA_040004745.1 Chthoniobacterales bacterium
GCGGTCACGCCATCTGTCTTGTTGAGGATCAGGGTTCCGCTGTTGACCAGGGTTTTCCCAGTGTAGGTGTTGGCCACAGTGCCGGAGAGCGTCTGCGCGGCGTTGCCGCTCTTTGTGAAAGCGAGCGCACCAGCGGAGCCATTCTGGAGAATGCCGGAAAAATCCCGCGGGGTGTTGTCGACGTTAACGCTCAAAAACGCTGTTCCGGCTGCGTAGCTTTCGACTACGCCCGCGCCACCGGTGCTGACCAATCCGCCAACTGTGTCGGTGCGAGATGGGTGCACCTGAAAAGTGCCCGCATTTGCGCCGGTGCCGTTGAATGTCAGGAACGAAGTGTCGGCGATTTGATTACCGTTCGTGCCGTTTAACAGCCTGAGAAGGGCCGGCCCGGAACCATCCCCGATGACGATGTCTCCAGCGATCGCGATCGCAGTGCTCCCCAGATCAAGAGTGCCGTGCCTTATCGTGGTTATGCCGCTGTAGGTGTTCGACGCGGCTGTCGCCAATCTGACGACACCGGCGCCGGACCCATCGATAATTAGATTACTTCCGGTCCCGCTGATCGATGTAACGACAAAGATGTCACCGGATCCATTGATCTGGATCACATTATCGGTGCCGCTAGCGAGGGCGATAGACATATTGAAGCTGGCAGCGGCGTTCCCATTCTGTCGCGGCTGCAGCGTGAGCCGCCGAGACGACTCATTACTTAGAATTGTATTCGCGATCCCATTGATCGTTTGGCCGGTAAGCGCCAGCGTGGCACTGGTCTGACCCGCAGCACTGGAGGAATTTCCGATGGAATGGACGAGCTGATTGGCAGACGACAGAAGTTGAATGGCGCCAAGCGTCAGGGAGCCATTGAGGCTGTTGAAGTCGATGCCCAGGCTCGCCGCTGCGTTTCCGATTGCTCCAAAGGCGGCGATGTCTGTCGCTGTGCCCGCATTCGCGACAGCGCCGTTCCCATCGCCCGGAAAGTGCCCAAACACGCCGCCGGTCCAATTCCCGGGTATGGTCCACTCGTCACCGCCGGTCGTGCTGTAGGTGTAGGTGGTCTGCGCGTGAAGAGTGCCGGCAAGCATTCCGCAAGCGAGCAAAACAAGAAGCGCGCTACGAAGGGGCGGGAGCGAGCCGCCGATCGTCGTCGCGCGGTGAAGAGCCGGGCGAATGAATCGGCCAGTGGGGAATTCAATTTTCATAATTTAATGGTGATCATAGTGGACCACCTCGGCTACGGAGGATAGAGAAACGCGGGGCGCCCGTCTATCGCCCGAAAGATGTAAATCGCGTGACTACCAAATTTGCTGTTTTATGTAGAAGAACGAACAGCGTTTGGGTGACACTTGGTCTGGTTGCCCATGAAAGCTCGTCCCGAAACTATCTCGGCCTCCGCGTGGACAGGCCGGCCTGCCCTCCGCTTGCAAGCTGCGAGCGGGATCCACGAATATTGGGCTGCGGCGCAGGATTTAGTCGCGGCGGCCGCACCGAGCGCCACGCGCTGGCTTTGTCTGCGCCCGATCGGCATGCGCACCGCCCTGGTGCTGCTGCGAGAGACAGCCGCGCGCGGCCGCAAAAAGAAGCAGGTCTCGCTGGTGGGCGAGGCCGAATTCCTGCGCGATCTTTTCAGCCATCATCCGGCAATCCTTCACCTTCATGGCAATGCGGAAAAGGCGGTCGTCCGTTTGGCGCCGAGCGTGATGCAGTCGCTGCCGCAGAGCAGCCACAGCGTGCTGCGGGAGCAGCGGGGGAAATTTGGCGCCGCGCTCGCTTTCTGGAAGGGAAAACGACTCGAAGGCGTCCTCGTTCTTCATCGCAGCGAAGAGGAAGGCGATTTTACGAAAGAGGAATGGCGCCGCCTGCGGCAGATCCACCCTCACCTCCAGACCGCGCTGCACCGTCTCATCGCTCACCGCGGACATCTCGCGCATAAAAAGCTCCTGCACGACATCCTTGAGCCCCTTCCGCTTCCGATGGTGCTCTGCGATCACCGGTTGTCCGTGGTGAGCGAGACCGCGGCGGGATTGGCCGCGCGAACGGCTTGGGCGGCGGCCGATGAGCGGAGCCGCATCTGGAACCGTGCGCGCGGGACGCCACTGCCCGAAGATCTGGCCGATCTGTGCCGGGAGAGGATCGCCGTCTGGGAAAAGAGCGACGCCGTCCAGCGCGCGCGCCTGGAGAAACACGAGTCGGAGTCGCGGCACCCGCGCGTGCCCAAACTCCGGGTGCGTCTTCGCCTCGTGCGGGACAAACGCTTCCCGCTGGTCAGGCCGCTGCTTCTGTTTCGTTTCGAAACGACCTCTCTGTCGGCAAATAATGGGCATGAACAGGCTTCGGCGCCGCGATTCGCGGGATTAGCCCCGCTCTCCGCGGCCGAACGCGAGATCGCCCTGCTGGTGTGCCGCGGACAAAGCAACGCGGCAATCGCCCACCAGGTGGGCAAGAGCATCCACACCATCAAGACCCAGCTCAATTCCATCTTCGAGAAGCTGGAAGTGAAAAGCCGGGCCAAGCTGATCGCGGCCTTGATGGGCAAAACGATTCCGCTGCATCTTTCTTTGGCGGATTGATTTGGCGGAGATCTTCTCGGCTGCGCTGTGAGCGCTGGAGCAGGCTCCGGGTGAAGCCTATGGCCGCATCGAAAGCCCAAAGGCGAGCGGGGCTTCTATCTCATCAGTGATGGCGGCGCGAGTCCGTATCGCTATTGCGTCCGCACACCCAACTTTATCCACCTCACCATCCTCGAAGACATGTGCCTCCGTCACACCGTCGCCGACGTCATGGTCATCCTCGGCAACATCGACATCGTGATGGGCGAAGAGGCTCGCTGAGGAAAAGATCTCCTTTCACTCGTCTTCTGCTTTACGCGCGAGGGTAAGCCGTTATCTTACCCGCCGTGGAAACAATCATTTCGTCGAAAGGACAAGTTGTGCTTCCTGCTCGCCTGCGCGAACGCGATCGGATTACCTCCGGTCAAAAATTTGATATCGAGCGCCTGGAGGCTGGCCAATATCTCCTGAAGAGGCAGCCCGTTCCGGACAACCAAGGCCTGGTGGACTGGCTGCTCGCGTGCCCCGACAAAGACTGGTTCCAGCCCATCAGTTCCGAATCCACTGATTCGCTTTGAAATATTTGGTCGATGCCAACGTCCTGAGCGAGCCGACCAAGCCCGTGCCCGATGCTTCGGTTATCGGCTGGCTGCGCCGGCATGAACGCGATCTCGTCGTAAGTCCGATCATTCTCGGAGAACTCGAATACGGTATCTTGATTCTCCCCGCTGGTCGTCGGCGCGCCCGCCTCGAGCAATGGTTTAGCACGGGGGTTCCCCGGCTCCAGGTTCTGGACTTTGATACGGCCGTGGCAGGCACCTGGGCGGCACTGCTCGCACGATTGAAGAAAAAAGGCCGCGCCATGCCGATTAAAGATAGTCTCATCGCCGCCACCGCTCTCACGCACAAACTAACGGTGGCGACGCGGAACGTTGTGGACTTTCGCACCGCAGGAATACCGGTCGAGAATCCATTCCAAAACTCCACCCGGGCGTAAGAATTCGCCGACCTTGCTGTCAAACTCAGTGAAAATTTCGAGAAGCCAGCGCACTTTGAGACCATGCAAATAACCAAGACAGCGTTCGGAATGTGGAGCGGGGGGCGCTTCATGCACTTTGGCGAAGCCGTCGATGACGACCGCCTCATCGCACTCATCCGGCTCGCTCACGAAAAAGGCATTCGCACTTTCTTAACTGCCGATGTCTACGGCGCGGGCGAAGCGGACACCTTGCTCGGACGCGCGTTGGAAGGAGTCCCGCGCGACAGCTATTGCCTGGTCGGCGCGGTCGGGCATGATTTTTATAAGGGCCAACGCGAGGGCTCGAAAGGTTTCCGCGTTTCACGAACGAGCAGCTGCGTAAGCCGAGCGAGTTCGCGAGCTATCTGCGCGAGGCGACGGAAAAATCTCTCGCGCGTTGTCGCGCGGATCGCTTCGATCTCCTCCTCCTGCATAATCCTGACGAATCCGGTTTCACGACCGATTCGGTTTGGAACGGAATGGAAAAATTAAAGCACGCCGGCCTCACAAGTCAGCTCGGGATCGCGCCTGGACCGGCCAATGGCTTCACGCTCGATCTCATTCTTTGTCTGGAGCGCTTCCAGGGTTTGCTCGATTGGGCCATGATCATTCTCAATCCGTTGGAGCCGTGGCCGGGTCGCCTCGTTCTTCAGGCCGCCGAGAAGACGGGCACGAAAATCCTGACGCGGGTGGTCGATTACGGCGGTCTTTTTCACGACGACGTGAAACCCGGCCACGAGTTTGGCGCGCGCGATCACCGGACGTTTCGTCCTGCGGGCTGGGTGGAGGCGGGCGCGGGAAAAATCGAGAGGATGCGCGCGATCGCGGACGCGCATGGTCTCACCATGCTGCAACTCGCCTGCGTCTGGAATTTGCAGCATGCGCCGGTGCAGTGCGTCGTTCCGACCTTGATTCAGGAAGCCGGCGCGACCGCGAAGCGCATTGAAACGAAAGTGGAAGAGTTGGCCACTCTGCCCGAGGTGATTCTCACTCCAGAAGAATTTGCGCAGATGGCCGAGATCGGGGACAACGCGAACTGCATGAGCTTGGAGGGCGCGAACGCCGAACATGCTGGCGACCCGCTGCCCGACCGCTGGCCGCTTAACGCGGAGCTGGGTGCCGCCGCTGAGCGATGGAAGATCGATCCGATCGGGGACCTGGCGAACGCGATGGCACCGGCCAGCGCAACAAAGTAAGATCGCTCTCGACCAATGCTTATGATGCGAAAATCTCTCTTATTTCTTCTCGCGCTCGGGTTTCCGCTGTCCGCTTTCCCGGCGGGCGACGCTGCGCAGGAAGCCAACTTCCTTACGAATACGCGCCAGTTGATCCTGGAAGGGAAGCGGAGCGGCGAAGGTTATTTTTCCTCGGATGGGAAACAGCTCATTTTTCAGAGCGAACGTGAAGCGGGGAATCCCTTCTACCAAATTTACGCGCTCGATTTCGAGACCGGCGACACGAAGCGTGTTTCTCTAGGCAAAGGAAAAACAACGTGCGCGTTCTTTCAACCGAGCACGGACCGCGTGTTGTTTGCGT
>JBDUAH010000194.1:0-5093 GCA_040004745.1 Chthoniobacterales bacterium
ATTCCCGACATTCAGCTCGGCCGCCTCGCGATCGAAAACCAGATCAACGAACGCGCCCGCCAGAAGATCGCCGACTTCGGGATTGAACTGCTCGACCAGCGTTTCAAGCGCAGCAAATACAACCCGGACGTCGCAGCGAAAATCAACGAGCGCATGTCGAGCGAGCGGCATCAGATCGCGGCGCGTTTCCGTTCCGAAGGCAAAGGCGAAGCCGCCAACATCAACGGCCAAAAAGAAAGCGAAGTCGCGAGCATCACCTCCGGCGCGCAAAAGAACGCGCTCAAGATCGAAGGCGAAGCCGACGCCGAAGCCGCGCGCATTTACACTGCCGCCTTCAGCACTCCGCAGGCGCAGGATCTGTATCTCTTCAAACGCTCGTTAGAAGTCGCCCGCGCCGCTTTCCAAAACGATACCACCGCCGTCATCTCGACGAACAGCGACCTCGGCCGCATCCTCAAGAGCATGAGCGAAACCGTCGCCGCGCCCGCGACCTCGCCGCCGCCGTCCCCGCGCCCATAGTTTTCCGCGCCGCCAGAAAAGCAGTGCCCGCAAGCACAGGCGTGAGCCTGTTCGCGCGCCCTGATTGTCATCCCGAGCCGCGAAGACGGCCGAGGGATCTTTCCGACGTACTGACGAACACGCCGCCGAAAAAGAGCGTGATCGAGACCAGCGGTGAGATCCCTCGGCGCGCTTCACCAGCCTCGGGATGACACGTTGCTCCTGCGTCGCCTTGCGAGGTAACGGCACGCCCACGACGAGCACCGGCATCCGTGCCATCCTGGGCCATGCCAGAAACCCTCTGGACCATCGGCCACTCCACCCGCCCGATCGAAGTCTTCCTCGACCTCCTCACCGCGAACCGTATCGAACTCGTCGCCGACGTCCGCCTGCTTCCCGGCTCGAAGCGTTATCCGCACTTCAATCGCGAAGCGCTCCCCGCTTCACTCGTTAGCCGACAAATCGGCTACGAGCATTTCCCCGAACTCGGCGGCCGTCGCAAAACGCGGCCCGATTCGCCAAACACGGCCTGGCGCAACCTCTCCTTCCGCGGCTACGCCGACCACATGGAAACCGAAGAATTCCGCGATGGCATCGCGCGTTTGCTGGAGCTGGCCGCCGCCACCGGTCCCACCGCCCTGATGTGCGCCGAAGCCGTCTGGTGGCGCTGCCACCGCCGCCTCATCGCCGATTACCTGAAAGTGCGCGGCCACAAAATCCTCCACCTCATCGGCGAGAAGAAAACGCAGCCGCACCCCTACACTTCCGCGGCCGAAATCATTGATGGGCGGCTCAGCTACAGCGTCCCGACGCTCTTATAATCCGCTACGGACGCCCGCCGAGAAGCAGTTCCCCGATCCCGGGGTCCTCGTCCTTCGTCACGATGGCGAGCGAGAGCACCCAAGATTATCTGCACTGCGCGGAGTGGAAGAAGACCGACCTTTCATTTCGGCGTTCGCTCTTCCGAGGGCTCCGGCTGGCTCTGGATGTCGTCCACCTTTAACACTGCCTCGGCGTATTGATTGTCGTAACGGCTATTCGTAAAAAGCCGGCCGGTGATGATGTAGCGCTTGCCGAAAAGGCTCTGACACGCCGGATCCCAAGGGTCGCGCGCCTTAACCCCGAGGGCCCGCAAAGCGCGCTGCCATCGACCGTCCGCTCCATTTCCTCCGCTGCGCCCGCATTCGTCAGGGCAAGCAGGATCATCCATCCGATCGCGCATAATTGCAGAGGTCCCATGTTATTCGTCCCTACTGCTGAGATAACGCTTCTCCAGCACCTTCGCCGTGGCGTCGCGACGGCATTGGATGGTGAACCGGTAAAGATCCCAGCGGTAATCGTGATGTCCGTCTTTGGTTTCGTTGATCCACCTTTCTCGCTCGCCTTCCAAGACCAGCTTTTCGCCGGGAAGCCAGCGCTGCGGCGCAAAGCTCCAGTCTTCCCCATCCGACAGCGGCCCCTCAGGCATGGCGATCCGTTTCGGCACCTTGCCGACGACGTGGTAGACCTCGAATGCACTCCCGCCGCGGTGCGGATTAAAATATTCGGAAAAGGCAACCCACGAACTATCCGCGCTCCAGGCGACAGCGAGGGTCTTAGCGCCGGCGGCGTCGGTAAAGAGCGTCTCCTGCGTCGCCGCGTCCACGAACAGAATCGGGCCGCGAAAGACCGGCTGCGCGATCACGATCTTCCCATCGGGAGAAGGCCAGGTCTGCCCCTGCGCATCATCCGTTTCCGCTCTCGCGGTCGTGAAACTCAGGAGGGCGAAGATGGAAAGAAGAGAAACGGCGGTCCTCATTTTCGCTTCAGGGTGAAATCATATCGGCCCGGGGCGCAGGGCTCTTCTTCGTAGCGATCGAAGCCGGAGATTTCGCCGTCTTCCATATAGCTGTTGTCCTTAAAGCCGGGAGCGGTGATTTCGAACCAGTTCACGTACGGGCCGGCCGAGGGGACATCGTAGCAACCGTCTTTTCCGGTGGTGATCTGGCTGTAGTGGGCGTGGTTATCGGCGAAGTCGCCGCGCTGGCCGGGTCCGTGAATCGAAGCCTGAATGCGCACGGTCGCGCCGGCGACGGGGCGGCCTTGTTCATCGATTACCTTGCCGAAATAGTGATAAGGCAATCGGAGAGTGGCGACGATGACCACGGAGAGATTAGTGTCATCGTCATGCGGCCAGATGGCGTCGTGGACGCCATCGACCCAGCGCTGGCGGACGCGAGTTTTGATCCAGCAAAGCGAGTCGTCGTCCTGGGCCTGCAGGGCGAGGTGGAAGAGCTTGGGGTAGACGCGGTGGAAATGGAATCGGCCCTGGGCGTCGGTGGTGTCGTCGCGCTCGAAAATTTCGCCCCCGCGGCCGGAATGGGTATCGGCGCCGAGATTATTCCGCAGACTCACTTTCTGGTGCGGGATGGGATGGCCGAGTTCATCTTCCAGCCGCCCGGAAACGTCGAGGCCGGATTCCAAGACAATGTCGACCGGCTCCTCGTCTTTCGGGGCATCGCACAAGAGCCACGGATCGTAGCTCCACTCGTCGCCTTCGTTAGGCCCGGAACCTCCTAGCTCTGTCGGGACAAAGCTTTCCGGTCTTCGTCATTGAAGTTTAAGATTTTCCGGCTCACTCCGCCGGCGTAGCCCTCTTTCTCGGCCATGAGGAAATAGACGCCGTAACCGGGCTCGGCCACACCGGTGCTCTTCAGGTGTTCCCAGCAATCGAATTTGCCGAGGACGACGGTGCAGCAGCCTTTGGCGTCGGTCACGAATTTCCAGCCGCGCGCTTTGCCCTCTTTGGTTGTGTCTCCCGGCTCGGGGAAAATGGTGTTGCGAAGCGTCATCGGCCCGCGACTCAGACCGAGCACAGTCACGGCCACGCCGGCTTCGGGTTGATGAAATTTTGCGTCGACGACGCGGACGGTGATTTCGCGAATTTCCCGGGCTTGGTCGCTCGTGCTTGCGATTAAACTCGAAGCGCCGAAGACCATTACTGTGCAAAAGATCCGCGAACGTATTTTCATCGCTTCATTGATACGCGCCGGCGGCCGGTCTTCTTTCACGAGAACTACTTCTTACCAGCAAGTTCTTTCCCGATGGGAAATAAAATTAGGCCGCCTCATCTGTCATGGACTCCTCCCGCGCGCCTAGCCAAACGAAGAGTCTCTGGAAGATCATCGGCGCGGCCTCCGCGGGGACGTTGATCGAGTGGTATGACTTCTACCTCTTCGGCAGCCTGGCCACGATCATTTCCAAGCACTTTTTCCCGGCGGGCCATCCAACAGCGGCCTTCCTTTCCACACTCGCGGTCTTCGCCACTGGTTTCATTGTGCGCCCTTTCGGCGCCCTGCTTTTCGGCCGCTTAGGCGATCTCATAGGACGGAAATACACCTTCCTCGTCACCCTCCTCCTGATGGGCGGCTCCACTTTTGCGATCGGCCTCCTCCCGACCTACGAAGCCATCGGCGTCGTCGCGCCGATCCTTCTCGCGCTCCTGCGTCTGCTCCAAGGGCTCTCCGTGGGGGGCGAATTCGGCGGCGCGGCAACGTACGTGGCCGAGCATTCGCCGGATCCGCAACGCGGCTTCTACACCGGCTGGATTCAGACTACGGCCACCCTCGGATTACTCCTGTCGCTGGGCGTCATACTCGCCACCCAACACCTGCTCGGCGCAGTGGATTTCGCGGCGTGGGGCTGGCGCGTGCCGTTCCTGTGCTCCGTCCTTCTCGTCGGGCTCTCCTATTACATCCGGGCGCGCACGTCCGAATCGCCGCTTTTCGCTGCGGCCAAATCAGCCGGCAAACTCTCCGCCAGCCCGCTCCGCGAAAGCTTCCTCGATAAAGCGAACCTGCGTCTCGGCCTCATCGCGCTTTTCGGCGCCGTTGCCGGTCACGGTGTCGTCTGGTACACCGGCCAGTTTTACGCGCTCTTCTTTCTGCAAAAGGTGGCGCACGTCGAGTTCGCGACCAGCAACGTGATCCTCGCCTGGTCTCTCGTCCTCACCACGCCGTTCTACGTCGTCTTCGGCGCGCTCTCCGATCGCATCGGACGCAAACCCGTCATGCTCGCCGGCTGCGCGCTCGCCGCCATCTTCTTCCTCCCGATTTACCACTCCCTGCTCCATTTCTCCGCGCCGCCCAACGTCCCCGTTCTAATCGCGCTCGTCTCGTTCCAAATGCTCTTCGGCACCATGACCTACGGCCCGCTCGCCGCCTTCCTGGTCGAGCTCTTCCCGACGAAGATCCGCTACACCGCTATGTCGCTCCCGTATCATCTCGGCATCGGCGTCCTCGGCGGGCTCACACCCTTGATCGCGTCCTCCCTCGTCGCCCAAACCGGCAATAACTATATGGGACTCGCTTACCCCATCATCGTGGCCGTGATCACAGTCATCGTAGGCCTCGCCTTCATCCGCGAAAAACGCGGCGTACGGCTGGACTCGATTTAGAAATCGTCGCGCGGGAGCCCGAGGGACGCGACTGCCAGCGACTTCGTCAACGCGTCCGTCATTGGCCAGCAACGCCTCAGGGCGAAGCGCCCATTTTAAAAAGATATGGGGTCGCCATCCACCCCCGCTCCGAACCAATAGGGAACTTCAACCCACATCC
>JBDUAH010000020.1:0-16829 GCA_040004745.1 Chthoniobacterales bacterium
ACAACGGGCAATTGGAAGTCCCATATGTCGGCCTCGTGCCGGCACAGGGCAAAACTTCGAAAGAACTCGCCTATTCGATCAAAGCGCTTTTGGAGAAGGAATATTATTACCACGCCACGGTCATCATTGCGGTGGACCACGTGAGCGAAAAATCACGCGGCAAAGTTTACATCACCGGCTCGGTTCGCGGACCCGGTCCGCAGGAAATTCCGCCGGATGAAACGTTCACTGTGAGCAAGGCGGTCATTCGGGCCGGTGGATTTAGCGATTTTGCCGACAAACGGAAGGTCCGGATTACGCGCAAGAACGGCAAGGATTTTGTCGTCGATTTGAAAAATGTGATCGAAAGGGGCCGGAGCGAAGAAGACGCCGTCCTCCAACCCGACGATCAGATTTTCGTTCCGCAAAAGCTGATCAATTTCTAGTATGCAAAAACCCATGCCCGATCGGCCCAGCGCAGCGGCCTGGACCACCTCGTTCGTCACCCGGCTTCACCGTTATCGCGCGTTGCTGCGGCGGCGCTGGTGGGTGCTTCTGCTGACGGTTTGCCTGGGACTTTTCGTGCAGGCCTGGATGATTTATCAGGCGCCGCCGCAGTTTCTTTCCACGAGCAAGATGATGCTCGCGGGTAAGATGAATATTAGCCAGAGCGCCGTCTACAGTGAGGACAGCGTTAATTTCTATGGCACCCAGATCCAGCTCATGCAGAGTTCGGAGGTCAACCGGAGCGCGGAATCTCTGGTGCGCTCGACCCATCCGGATTTGCAGCCATCGAAGGTCCAAATCAGCGTCACGCAAAAGCCGCGCACCTCGATCTTCGACTTGCAGGCGATCGGCGCCACGCCCGATTACACGCAGGCGTATCTCGATGCCGTGATGCAGAAGTATCTCGATTTCAAAAAAGGGATGCGGGAGGACCAGGGAGATACCGTCAAGACGGCGATCACCGAGCAGTTGATCCAGGTGGAGAAAGATCTCCGCGTCGGCGAAGAAGAGATGCTCGAATTTCAAAAACAGAACAACATCGGTTTCATCCAGGAAGAGGGGAACAGCGCGGCGCAGTATCTCGTCCGTCTGAATCAGAATTACGCATCGCTTAAAACCGAGTACGAATTGCTCGAAAAGCTCGATCTTGATCAAAACCTGGACCGCGCGCCGATGTCGACAGGGGATCCGTCCGCTTCGCCCGGCACCCCCGGCACCGCCGCCACCGAGACCACACAGCCAGCTCAGCAGGGGATGCCATTTTCCGATGTCGGACCGGAAGGCGATTACTTGAAAGCGAAGCAAACCGTTCAATTGCTCAAGGCTGAGCGCGACACGCTGGCCCGGGATCTCCGCCCGAAGCATCCGAAAATCATCAAACTGAACGACGAGATCGCGAAGGCTGAAAATCTGATCGTCCTGTATCGCGCTGACGCGGTGGAAAAGCTCGCCACGCGGCGAACCTCCATTGGCAAACAGATGGAGAACCTCCAGGTCAATATCAAAGAATGGGAAACGAAAGCGCTCGATCTTTCACAGCGACTCGCCCAATTCAATCGTCTCAAGGGTAAAGTGGACCGGCTCAAGCTCCTCTACGAGCGCCTGACAAATAACATCAAGGACATCGGCGTTTCCCAAGTGGTGGATGGCAATGATCAGATCGCCATCATGGAGAACGCCACCATGCCGATGTCCGTGCGACCCGGCTTGATCAAAGGCCTGCTCATCGGATTGGCCTGCGGCCTTCTTGCTGGCATCGGAATTCTGCTCCTGCTCGACCGGATCGACGACCGGATGGCGTCGTTTGGCGAATTCCAGAATCACTTTACCGAGAATGTGCTCGGCCAAATTCCGCGCGAGAAAACCAAGGGCCGGATCACTCTCCTCCAGCCGGATGATGCGCGGCATATCTTTGCCGAATCCTATCGGAACATCCGCTCCTCCATTTTCTTCATGCCGTACGATGGGCCACGGCCGAAGACATTCCTCATCACGAGCGCCGTGCCGAACGAAGGCAAGTCCACTATCTCCGCCAACCTCGCGATCACCTTCGCCCTTTCCGGCGCGAAGACTCTCCTCATCGATGGCGATCTTCGCCGCGGTGCACAACGAGAAGCGTTTGACCTCTCGTCGCAGATCGGTTTCGCCGAAGTCCTCAAGGGCGAGGTCAACTGGCAGGAAGTGGTCGTCCCCACGGCTTACGAGAACCTTTTCGTCCTCCCGCGCGGCCGCGCCCTGTCGCAGCCCAGCGAACATCTCCTGCGCGATTCCACCGATCGGCTCCTGCAGGAAATCTACAATCACTACGACTACATCATCATCGACAGCTCGCCGGTTTTGGCGGCCGACGATACGACTAGCCTAGCGCCGAAGATTGATGCCACGATTTTCGTGGTCCGCCTCTCGTACACCTCAGCGCGGCTTACGAAAAAGTCGCTCGAGTTGCTCTACAACCGGCAGGTCAATGTGCCGGGCGTGATCTTGAACTACGTCGATACCTCGCTGCCCGAGTATTATTACTACCAGTATTCCGAATACTACAATACGCCGCCTGCAGGTGATGATCGTCATGGAGTAGCGGCGCTGGGAAACCACGTTTCCTAGTTCCAGCGGAAGACGGGCCGAAGTTGTCCCGGAGTGCTGCGCTCATTGCCGGGAGCGACCAGCCATTTATCAGCCGGCCGGATTCCGCTGGGCCAGGACCACGATGTCCCATGGCTTTCCCAAACGGAGCGCTCGGTCCAGCACGCCGGCCAGAACTACGATGAACCGTGGCATGAAGCTTTGTTTACCTTTCCCGAACGTTTCGAATTGCCAACGCCAGACGACGAGAAGCGCGCGCATGATCCAGTGAAAGCAGAACGTTTGCTGTAAAATCTTGAAACCGTGTGATTCGAGTTTTGTCCGCATCTCGTCGGCCGTGTAGCCCTCTCGCGCATGGGCGGGATCGTCGGGAGCCGGGGGCGTCGGAGTGGTGATGAGAAGCAATCCACCAGGCGCAAGCACGCGGCTGAGTTCGGAGAATCCTTTTTCGTCATCCGGCACGTGCTCCATCACTTCGGTGCAAAGGCAGGATTGGAAACTCTTGTCCGTGAAAGGGAGCTCGGTCATTGATCCGACGAAGTCGGCATGCCGGCCGGTTGGGAAACAGGCCGCGATATTAGGCCGCTCCAAATCCATGTGAGCGATTTGCGTCACCTTGGGAAAGCCGTCCAGAAAGTCCGCGTACAAGCCCTCGCCGGAGCCGGCGTTTAAGCAGGCGCCTTCGAATTCGCGCCCGTCGAGGACGTTTTGCAGTGCCGTCAATTGCACGAGGAATCGAGCCTCATCCGGCCAGCCGCCTCGGAGCCAGCTGGCGCCGGGAATTTTTCGCAGAAACGCTTTACTCACCGGCGGAGTGTAAGGAATCAAGGCGCCATCGTCACCTGCGCGTTCGGGTTTTCCTGCGATAAAGGCTCCTCGAGCGTTCGGGTGGCGTTATGCTTGCTCCGCCATAGCGATAGAATCAATCCCAGCCGCTGATTCCACGCTTTCCAAGCGTGCAGCTTTTGGTGATTGAGTTAACTGCAACCTCATCTCCGATGTCCCTCTCGCCCGTTATATCTTTCACCCCGAGCATCCATCCCTGGTCCGGTGGTATGGCTGAGATCGCCTGGAGACCCGGATGTTAAACTTCGGATACCGGTTCGCTCGAATACATGGAGCGGCTGTGCGAGCCGCCTATGCGGCGGCTCTGCCGTATCTTCCCGAGCCGGTCGTCCGGAATTCAGCGCCGCTACCCTTCGAGGTTTACACCTATTCTGGCGAAGCGGCGCTCCCGGAGCAGATCGCGGCCATCCGCTCGCTTCTGCGCTACGCTGGCCAGCCGAAAAAGATCACGATTGTCTCCGATGGAAGCCACCCTGCGCGCAGTCTGGAGTTGTTGCGGCGACTCGATCCACACCTAGTCATCGCTCAGGCGAGTGATTTTGTGCCGGCCGATCTCCCCACCCGACTGCACGCTTACCTTACCGGGCACCCTACCGGGAAACAGCTTGCGGTGATGATGGCCCTTCCGGTGAATGGCCCGGCCCTCTATTTGGACTCCGATGTGCTCTTCTTTCCGGGCGCCCATGCTCTCGCTTCCGAACTTTTCGCCAGCGAAGGGCCGGCCGCGTTCCTCGCGGATTGCCAGCTTTCCGCGGACGAACGGATGTTCCGGGATCCCGTGGAAGGTGCCAATCCGGTAAACGCCGGGTTTGTTTTTTGGCGCGAGAAATTGAATTGGGCTTCGAGTCTGGAGCGGTTTCTGGAGTTGCCGGGAGACCCGATCTTTTTTACCAACCAGACCCTGACCCATCTGGCCATGCACGAGAATGAAGCCCGGCCTTTGGATCCGAGGAAATTCCTCCTCCAGCTCGACGACCAGTTTTCGTATGGCGACTTCCACAAAAATCCGGAGCGAATTATGCGGCATTATGTAAATCCCGTTCGCCACAAGTTTTGGACGGCCCTTTGCTCCTAGCCGGCGACATGGAAAAGCCGCTTCGCATTCTAGTGGTAGTTAATTTGCCGTGGGATCCGCGTCTCGGCGCCACGCGCGTTTGGATGGAACTCGCCGAACAATGGCGCGCGGCCGGACACACGGTGGAGAAATTTTGTCTGACGGACGCGTATCCGGTCAAATGCTCTTCCCGGCCGCTGTCTGCCCTTCGCCAGGTCCTTTTCGCTTACAAGGCGGGTGCTTTTGTGAAGGCGAACGGGCACCAGTTCGACGTGATTGACGCCCTCATCGGCACGCTGCCTTTTTCGAAGCGTCGTTTGAATTTCCGTGGTCTTTTGGTCGCGCGCTCCGTCGGTCTTTACCTTCTTTACGAACGTTTCGAAAAGCGGATGGCGCGGAAGGCGCCGCGCTCTGCTCGCGGCACCTTTCTAGGTCGCATATTTTATCGGCAGGTACGCCGCCGCGTTTTACGCGATTCCGGTCGCGCGGTGCGACATGCGGACTTAATTAACGTTCCTAACGAGGAGGAAGCCGCCTGCTTGCGCGAGGAGAAGATCTCGGCGGAGCGAATCGTGGTGCAGCCGTATGGTCTAACCCCGGACCGCGCCCGCGCGCTTGCATTTGCGGCGATCCCGCCAGAGTCACGGCTTGCGCGACCGTGTGTTTCCTTCGTCGGCATGTGGAGTCCACGGAAGGGTGCGCACGACTGGGCAGCCATCATCCGGGCGGTTCGAGCCGCGGTTCCGCAAACGCGTTTTCGCTTTCTCGGGACAATGGTCACGGCACAAGTCATCGAAGACGCGCTCGGGAAGGCCGCGGAAAACGTCGAGTGTGTCTCCGATTATCAACCGGAAGAATTGCCCGGATTGCTTGCCGATTGCACAGTGGGAGCGTTTCCGAGTTACGTGGAAGGCTTCGGACTTGCGGTGATTGAGCAGCTCGCTGCTGGCCTTCCCACGGTGGCCTACGAAACTGCCGGGCCGCGCGATATTTTGCGAGAGAAGCTCCCGCAGCTTTTGGTGCCGTGCGGGCAGGTCGAAGAGTTTGCGGCGGCGCTCGTTCGTGTCTTGTCGCTGGGTGCGCAGGATTATCGCGCGCTCTCGCAAAAGAGCATCGAGGCTGCGAACGACTTTTCGTGGCCGCGAATCGCGCACCACGCGATTGAAATTTTCCGACGGCATTTGCGCGGTGTCGATTCGACCTCACCATGAACTCGCAACCGCTGGGTATCATCACGACGCGGTTGCCGCCAGCGACTTGCGGGATTGGCACCTACAGTTCGCTTCTGCAAAAGCATTGGCCGGACTCTGACCGGACGGCGGTATTTATGGTCGTTGAGGCCACCACCGGAGAGTTGACCGCGTCCGAACGGAAAATTGAATTCGGTGGGGATGGATCCCGCCTGGCCCACGCGCTGGAGAGCCTGGGCGGGACGGATGTGATTTTGCATTACGCAGGTCGCGCTTATCAGCGCTACGGTTTGCCGATCTGGCTCCCCTCAGTTTTGCGGGGATGGAAGAAGCGTTTCCCGAGCGCTCGGCTCATGGTGATTTTTCACGAAGTGCCAGGAGGCGGATTGCCGATTACCTCGCCTCATTTTTGGCTCGGAAAGGTGGAAGAGCGCCTGGTTCGAAAACTCACGCAGATCGGGGACGTGCTCGTGACCAACACTGCGTGGCACCGTGAACGTCTGCGAAATCTTTCGGGTCGGGAAGACGTGCAGGTGGTGCCGGTCGGAGCAAATATCGCGGCGCGCGAGGAGTCGAAGGTTTCCCGCTGTCGGACGGAGTTCGCGCTCTTCGGGCTGCCCTACGGCCGACTGCAGGTGTGCCGACAGTTCGAGTCGCGCCTGAAAGAATGGCATGCGCAGGGACTGCTGACGACGCTCCACGTTATCGGACCGAGCGATGAGAAGTTCAGCCCGATGGCAGAGGAAATTCTGACGCGGTGCCTGCCGCCCGCAGCGATCATGCGATACGGCGGCCTGCCTTCCGATGAAGTGGCGACTTTACTGCGACGTGCGCAGTTCGCGCTCACAAATGTGACCGTGGCGACCTGGAGTAAATCGACTGCGTTTATGGCATGCGCGGCGTACGGCTGCGCCGTGGTCATGAAGGAGGAGCACGAGCCACCCGTTCCGCTCACGTATGCGATTCCGGCAGCGGACTTATCTGCAATTTCTGAGATGGATTTGGCGTCGAAGAGCGCGCGGCTGCAGGAATGGTATCGAGCGCATGCGGCCTGGCCCGTCATCGCGGCTCGTATTTCCGCCTGCCTAACGAACGAGGGGATCGTGGGATGAGTGCGGACTTCTGCTTGATCGTGCCGGAGATTGAGGCCGGCGTGGGCGGCCTTGCGGACTATACTTTGCGGCTGGTGGAAGAGTGGCCGCCGCTGGACCACCTGCGATTCCTCGTGCCTCAAGGAGCGGGCACCGGCCGGAGCCACGCGGGATCGTATCCCATCGAGGAATTTGCCCGCAACGCAGGTGCGCTTCGGAAACGTCTTCCAGCCGGGGATGGGAAAGTGCTACTACAATACAGCGCCTACGGTTTCGACCGCCATGGATTTCCGCGCTGGCTCCTGCGAGCGTTGCGGGATTGGAAACGAGAACGCGCAGGGCGTCGACTGGTGATCATGTTTCACGAGATCTGGACCTTCTGGCCGTGGTGGAACAAGAATTGGATCGTTCAGCAACTGCATCGGCGAGAGATTGCGAAGCTTTTATCCGTGGCGGACGCGGCCTTTACCAGTACCGCGAGTCAGGCTGAGCATTTGCGCGACCTTCACCCAAGCTCTGCGATAGAGGTGTTGCCCGTTGCGTCCGGTGTTCGGCTCTTAGCCGCCGCGGGTACGCAACGGCAAACTGGTGTGGCCGTTCTTTTCGGTCTGCAAAGCGGGCGGCTCCGCGCGTTGCGGAGCATGGCAGGGGACCTTAGCGCGCTGGCCGCGGCGGGGCAGTTGCGAAAGATCGTCACGGTGGGCGGCGGCAATCAGCCACGAGGCGACGAGCAAGAGAACGCGCTGCTGACGTCTCTGCGTCTGCCCTCTGGATTCGAACAAAGGGGCTTCGTGAGCGAAATAGAAATCTCCGCCCTGCTAGCCGCTTCCGCGTTCGGTATTTCAGCGCAGGACGAGTTGAGCCTCACCAAATCGAGCACCTTCATGGCCTATGCTGCGCACGAAATGAATGTTCTCTCACGCGCGGCAGATCCGGCGGCGGACGAGCCTTTTTCCTGCCTGATTTCGGCGGCAGAGATCAAACTCGATCTCGGTGAAGAGGAATTGCGGCAGCGCGCTAAACGCTTGCGAGATTGGCAGGAACGAACCGCATCGTGGCGGCACATTGCGGCGCGTTTTGCGGCCGGCTTGCAAATCGAGATGGTGACTTCCTAACGCATGAATCGTCTCAAAGTCCTCATCGTCTCGCCCTGCCAGGGCGGCTACGGCGGAATCGAAGCGTTTGTCATCGCGATTACCGAGGCCGCGCGTCGCGATCCCGAGATCGAAGTGCGGATTTGTTTGAAGCGCACCAGAGGCGCCAAGGTGCAGCCGGATCTTAAGACGATGTTAGGCCGAGAAGACGTTCTCTTTTGCGATCGGGCGGATATGGATTTGGTCAACGCGGTGCGCTGGGCAGACGTGGTTCATTTGCAGAATGCGTCGCCGGATGTGGTCTTTCTCGCCACGCTTTTTCGCAAGCCGCTCGCGCTCACGATTCACAATTACATGCCGCGAAAAATGAATGCGCATCGCATCCTCTGGCGCCTCGGCGCGAAGCTGGCGACGGAGCGTTGGTATAATTCGCAATTCGTTTGGAACACATGGGAGCCGGAGAACAAGAGTCCCCGCAGTCGCAAAGTTCCCACGGTCTCGAAACTCCCCGAAGGCTGGACGCCGCCAGAGCAGCGTCGCGGGTTTGCCTTCATCGGCCGCTGGATCGCGAACAAGGGAATCGACACGCTCGTTGATGCGTATGAAATCGCGCAGCTGGATCGAGAAAAATGGCCGCTCGTGCTGATGGGAAACGGTCCGCTGCGCAAGCTGATCGAGTATGCCATTCAAAAGCGCGGCGTGAAGGGAATCGAGGTGCTGGGTTTTATCGACGAAGCGACCAAGACCGAGCGGATGAAGAATGCCCGCTGGATGGTCGTGCCGCCGAACACGAAAGAGGACTTTGGCCTGACTGCAGTGGAAGCGCGTCATCTCGGCGTGCCTTGCATCATCACTCGCGATGGCGGACTGCCGGAAGCGGGCGGAAAGAAGGCGCTCGTCTGCGAGCCGAACGATCCCGCAGCGCTGGCGAAGTTACTCGAGCAGGCGGCGGCGATGAGCGAGAGCGAATACGCGGAGCGCGCGAACCGCACGCGAGAAGAGCTGAAAGAAGAGCTAGAGCCGATCGAATTTTACGCGCAAAGCTATCGGCGGTTAGCCCGGTGCCACCCGTGAACGGTGGGCCGAGCGATATTCTGCAACAGAAGCCGCCGCAGCTTTTGGTGCCGTGCGGGAATGTCGCCGAGTTTGCGGCGACTCTCGTATGCCTCTTGTCGCTCCCGGCGCAAGATTACCGCGCGCTCTCGCACACGAGCATCCAGTCGGCGGACGGTTTTTCCTGGCCGCGAATTGCTCACGACGCGATCGAGATTTTTCGACAGCATCTGCGCGGCGCGATTCCGGGCTCTGATCGAGTTTCCCTAGGCTGTGATCCTTTGAAGAAGTAAACGCAAACGTCAAACCTCATGTCGTCCACGTCCGTCCTCTTTCTTGCCCCGACGATTAGTTCGGGATCTGGAGGCGTGGCGGATTATTGTCTCCGTTTAAGCGATGCTCTCTCCGAGCATGGAATCGCATGTCACCTCGCGTCCTGGAACGAAAGTGAGAATGATCGAAACGCGGACAGCGAGACGCGGGATCGAGTCTTGTTTCTGCAGAGCGCGGCTGGAGATGATCCACACGCAAAGGCGAAGCGGCTTTATTCCTACCTGGAGGCGCATCAGATCGAGTGGGTTAGCCTGCAATTCGTCAACTTTGGGTTCGCTCGGCGAGGATTGATCCAAGGGCTCGGTGAAACTCTGGCCGACGCCTTTAAGGGCCGACGCCTTCATGTTTTTCTCCACGAGTTGTGGGTAGGCGCGCATCCGGGCGCGCCTTGGCGCGAGCGGATTCTGGGAGGGATGCAGAAGCGGCGACTGCTGCGCCTCCTGTCCACTCTTCATCCGGAGGCGGTCTGGACCAGTATCGAACTCTACCGCTGGCAACTGGAGCATGCCGGGGTAAGCGCCGAGGCAGTTCCTATTTTTGGCAACATCCTTGTTCGCGCGCGCGCGCGGACGACTGGCTTTTGCAGCAACTTTCCGGGAACCCGGCGGTCAGCCAGCGGGGCGAGTATCTCCTTGTGGGATTGTTCGGTTCGCTGGTGAAAGAGTGGCCGTTTCAAGAAGTTTTGCCGCGCATTCTTCAGCTCGCGCAGCACCGACGCGTGGTTTTCATTCTGTTCGGGAGGAATGGCGATCTCACTAATTTCAGAATTTATGTGGATTCCCTACCGAAGGCGGAGCTGTTGGTGCTGGGAGAACTGGGTGAAACCGTGATCGACCAAGTCATGAATAGTATGGACCTGGCGCTGGCCACTGCGCCTGCGGAGGGCATTTTCAAGAGTTCGAGCGCACTCGCTTTCCTCGAACGCGGTGTGCCCACGGTGGCTCTGCAGCGCGGCCTTGGGCCATCTTCTGTCGCGGAAACTTCGTCTCATCCATCGCTGCTCCGGTCGAACGAGGAGCTGGGAAAAAATCTCGAGGCGCTGAGAGCTACTCGTTCCTTGCAACCGCTTTTGCCAAGGGTGGCGCAACACTATCTGGATCTTCTCGGCTGCCCCCGGGCTGATGAAAATGATCGCGAGCAAGCCAGTGATACTGTCACCACGATCTGATGAGCGAGGATTATAAGCCAAAGCGGATTTCCCCACTGCGTTTTCTCGCGCGGGTAGCGATTAAGTTTTTAATGATCGAAGGGCATTATCTTCGAAGGAAGTTGCTGCTCCAATATGTAGTCCATGGTCCCGAGGAGCGTCTTAGCATTGGACATGATGCCGACCCTAACGACACGATTTTCAACACCATGAGCGGTCGGATTCAAGTGGGGAATTATACGATTTTTGGCCACGGTTGTCAGATTCTCACGGGCACTCATGCTCCGGAGAGCTTCATGGCGGAGCGCAAGCAACATCCAACTTCCGGCCGCGATATTACGATCGGGGACGGCGTTTGGGTGGGCTCGAACGCCATCGTTTTGGGCGGCGTGAAAATCGCCGACCATTGCGTGATCGCCGCCAGTTCGGTCGTGCGCCGCGATTGCGCGGAAGCAGGTATCTACGCGGGCAGTCCAGCGGTCATGATTCGTCCGCTCGCCGCGCCGCGCACGGAGGCACCTAATTGATGAAGAAGACCATCAAAGCGCTGGCGCAAAAAATACTTCCGGCGTCGCTCTACGCTCAACTCACGGCGACCTCGGCGCGCCTTTATATTGAACGAGTCGAACGCGGACGCGGGCTGGATGTTTTGACCAAACGTTACGTGGCTGCCTGCGGACGCACGATCGCAGACGGCCCCTTCAAAGGCATGATCTACTCGCCGCTTGCCGATCATCGGCACGTGGGCGCGCGCTTGCTCGGGACGTATGAGTACGAAATAGCCGGCGCGGTGGAGAAGTGTTGCAGCACGGACTACGAACAGGTCATTGATATCGGCTGTGCGGAAGGATACTACGCGGTGGGGTTTGCCCTTCGGCTGCCCAGGGCGCGAGTGAAGGCATTCGATACCGATTCTTGGGCACGCCGAGCTTGCCGGGAGGTAGCGGTGCTCAACAAGGTGCAGGATCGTGTGAGCGTTGAGGGATTTTGTGCTGCCGATCGGCTTCGATCGATGGTCGAGGGTAGTCGTGCGCTGGTAATCCTGGATTGCGAAGGATACGAGCAAGTGATGCTGAATTCGGACGTCGTTAATGCGTTGCGCCAGTGCGATCTGATCGTGGAACTGCACGACGCGCCGCCCACTCCGGAGCATCCGCTGGTGGAACGCTTTCGCGCCACGCACGAGATCGAGCTGATCCCGAGTGTGCCGCGCACGGTGACCGGTGCTCGCGACTGCGGCCCCATTACGGTGGATGAGCAATTGCAGATGATGGACGAGATGCGGCACGCTTGGCAGGGATGGGCGATCATTCGGCCAAAGTGAATGAACCGATTTAAAGTCCTCATTGTTTCGTCTTGCCAGGGTGGCTATGGCGGAAGTGAAGCGTTTGTTCTCGGGGAAGAGCTGAAGGACCAACTGAAGCCGATCGAGTTTTACGCGCAGAGCTATCGTCGATTAGCGGACGAGCGCCGATGATTCTATTCGCGCATCCGTTTGGAAACGCCAACGTTCGCGCCGTTCTGAACGCGTTGCAGGAGGCGAATCAGCTCGCGCGTTTTCTGACCACGGTCGGCTACTCGAAGCGCGCGCCGTTTCTTTCCTTTCTGCCGAAAAGCGCGGGCCGGCGGGCCTACGATCTTCCCGCGCAGAAGATCAGAGCCTATCCGGCGCGCGAGATGGTTCGATTGCTCGCCGGCGCGCTGCGGATTCCGGTGCGACACGAACACGGCTGGGCCAGCATCGATCAAGTCTGGGCGGCACTGGACGGCAAGGCGGCGCGCTACCTTTCCGCGAACAAACAGCAGGAGCAGATCGGAGCGGTTTACGCCTACGAAGATTGTGCGCTGCGCAGCTTCACGGCAGCGCGCGCGCTGGGTGTGAGGCGCATCTACGATTTGCCGATCGCCTATTACGAAACCGCGCAGCGGATTCTGCGCGAGGAAGCCGAGCGGTACCCTGATTGGGAACCGACTCTTGGCGGCACGCGCGATTCGAAGGAAAAACTGGCGCGAAAAAAACGTGAACTCGAACTCGCGGAGCTGGTCATTTGCCCGAGCAATTTCGTGCTCGATTCGTTACCCGAGCGAGCCCGGCAGGAGAAGCAGTGCGTCATGGCTCCGTTCGGTTCGCCGGTGTCGGCGACAAAGAGTGCGCCATCGAAATCTTCTGCACCGCTCCGCGTTCTCTTTGCCGGGGCGCTCACGCAACGCAAAGGCCTGGCCGATCTCTTTGCCGCGATGAGGCTGATCGACTCCGCAAACGTCGAGCTGGTCGTGATGGGCTCGCTGCTGCGGCCGTTGAGCTGGTACCGCGAGCAGTTTCCTAATTTCCGCTACGAACCGCCGCGACCGCACGGCGAGGTACTCCGCCTAATGGGCACTTGCGATGTCTTCGTTTTGCCGTCGCTGGTGGAAGGGCGTGCGCTCGTCCAGCAGGAAGCGATGGCCTCCGGCTTGCCGCTGATCGCCACTCGAAACGCTGGTGGCGATGACCTGATCGAGGACGGCGAAACCGGTTTTCTGGTTCCGATTCGCTCCCCGGAAGCGCTGGCGGAAAAAATAAACTGGTGCGCCGGGCATCGTGAGCGCATTTGTGGCATGGGGATTGCAGCCCAAAGGCGTGCGGCTCAACTAAGCTGGCGTGGTTATGGCGAGACGATCCTCGCCGCCATTCAAGCCCTGACCGGCATATGAACGACGAGAAGCGCGAAAAAACGATCCAACACATCCGGTGGGCCATTTGGCTCTACTTCGGGCTGCTTTTAGCCGAAGGGGCGCTGCGGAAATGGGTCTTGCCACAGTTGGCATCGCCGCTCTTGCTCGTGCGCGATCCGGTCGTGATCGTAGCCTATTTTCTCGCTCTCCGGGCCCGCGTTTTTCCAACGAATGGTTGGGTTTTCGCCCTCACTGTCATCGGCCTTCTGTCGTTCGGGATCAGCTTTGTCCCGTTATACGGTATTTTTCCCAACTCGCGCATTTTCCTCACGGCCGTCTATGGCCTGCGCTGCAATTTTCTCCACCTTCCATTCATCTTTCTCATGGCGACCGTTTTGCGTCGTGAAGACGTGGAAAAGATTGGCTGGTGGACTTTGGTCCTGATGGGACCGATGGCGGCGCTGATGGTGGCGCAGTTCCAATCTTCCCCAGACTCGTTTCTCAACCGGACGAGCACGGGTGAAGGCGACATGATGCTGGCGGCCCTGGGCAAGGTGCGCACCGCTGGCCCGTTCTCTTTTGTCGTGGGCGTGGTTTATTATTTAGCCTTGGCCACGGGCTTCGTGCTCTGGGCCGCACTAAAGCGTGGCGTTTACAAAAACTGGCTGCTCCTTTTCGCTGCGGTCAGTATCGTGATCGGAACGGCTGTCTCCGGCAGTCGCTCGGTGGTGGGGGCCTGTGGCGTGGTGGTGGCTTCGCTTCTTCTTGTCCTGATCGTGCGACCCTCGGCAGTGAATCGATTGGGACAAACACTTCTCGTCGTCCTAATCCTGGGCTTCGTCGTCACAAAGACGCCGATCTTTAAGGAGGGCGTTAAAGTCTTAAGTACTCGCTTCAATTCGGTGGCTGAAGCAGAGGACACTTCGGTTAGTGGGAGTTTGGTGGCGCGCTTCTTCGGCGAGTTTGGCGATGGCTTGTTCGTTCTGGCTAAGGCGCCATTCCTGGGTTACGGCCTGGGCGTAGGCACGAACGGCGGCTCGAAGCTCCTCATCGGCCAGAGCGCGTTTTTGCTTTCGGAATCGGAATGGTCTCGGGTGTTTTTGGAAAGCGGTCCCGTGCTGGGGCTCGCCTTCATTGTCTGGCGATGCTCGCTCGCCATTCGCATCGGCTTTCTCTGTCTGGGCTCGGTCACGCGCGAGCGTAACCTGCTGCCGCTCCTGCTCTTCAGCTCATCTTTCTTGCCGATGATCAACGGCCAATTTGGCCAGACGACCATTCTGGGCTTCGGTGTTTTCGTCACGGGTCTGGCGCTGGCCGCGCGAAAGGAGCATGCGCTGGAGGATGGACCGCTCGACTTGGACGAGCCGGACGAGCCATTGGAAATTCCTGGTCGTCCCCGGGTGGCACGTTGCTCGCCCTACGCACTTCGTCTCCATGGACTTGACCCTGGAGACGATGACAATTCGTCCCACGGGCACGACGACTCCAATGGTGCTGTTGATCGGTAACTACGCCGCTGATCAGCAGCAAAGCATGCAGCGCTTCAGCAGCATGATGCTGCAAGGGTTGACTGCCTCTGGCGTTCCCGCCGAACTCATTCGACCCGAACCTTGGTTGGGCAACTTCCGATTTGCCGGTGGCTTTGCCGCCAAATGGCTCGGCTATCTCGATAAGTTCGTTCTCTTCCCGCGCCGTCTCCGCGCCAGGATTCGCGCCCGCCGGCCGTCAGTGATCCATATCTGCGACCACTCCAATGCCATGTATGTGCAGCAGGCCGGAGCGACGCCGGTCGTGGTCACGTGCCACGACTTGTTAGCTGTCCGCGGCGGTCTCGGCGAGGAGACCGACACGCCCGCCAGCGCCACTGGGCGCATTTTGCAAAGCTGGATTCTCCGCTCCCTACAAAAAGCGGACAGCATTGCCTGCGTGTCGGAAGCGACTCGGCGAGATCTCGACCGACTTATCCCATCGTCAAAGGCACGGGGCCGAGTCGAAGTGATTCCATTGGGATTGAGTTATCCCTTCCGGCCGTTGCCATCGGGCGAGACTGCGGCCCGCCTCAAGGTTGTCGCGGAATTGGAACTCGATCCGCCCTACGTGCTGCATGTCGGCTCGAATCTGCGGCGGAAAAATCGTGAAGGCGTTTTGCGCATTTTTGCGCGGGCCCAGCGGGACTGGCCTGGTCAATTGGTCTTCGCTGGCGAACCGCTCTCTAGTGCCCTCCGCGAGCAGGCTGAGGGATTGGGAATTTCCGGCCGAATTATAGAAGTCCACGCGCCCTCCGGGGAATTGCTCGAGGCGCTCTACAACGCAGCCGGCGCTTTTTTATTTCCTTCCCGCTTCGAAGGTTTTGGCTGGCCGATCATCGAAGCACAAGCCTGCGGTTGCCCGGTGCTTTCGAGCGCCAGAGAACCGATGGCGGACGTAGTCGGCCTGGGCGGCTTGCTCCGTGACCCGGAAGACGACGAAGGCTTTGCGCAGGACTTGATCCGCCTCGCGGACAAAACGGAACGTGCGCGATGGCGTGGGAAGGCGTTGGAGAACGCAGAACGTTTTACCACCGAGCGCATGATTTCGGCCTACAAAGAAGTGTATCGCGCGGTTTCGTCGGCGCGCTAAACGGTCATGCAAGAAAGCGGCTCGGGTTTATGTTGGGCTTTGTTCGACCGTTTTCGATCTTAGCAAAACCGCAGCATCCGATGCCCCTCATCCGGTGAAAAACTTGCTCATGTTTTTTTCGCTCCTCCTCCCCTGGGGGCTGCGCCGTCGTTTGCTGGTGTCGCAATTCGGCTACTCGCTTCATCCTACCAGCCGGATTGGGCTGGCCTGGATTTGCCCGCGCCATCTGGTTCTGGAGGAGGAAGCGCGGATCGGGCATTTCACGGTCTGCAAAAACGTCGACCTGCTTCATCTCGGCGCGCACGCCATCATTGGTCCGTTGAACTGGATCACCGGCTACCCCAGCGGCGGCCCGAGTCGCCACTTCGCGCACCAACTCGATCGCACGCCGGAATTGATCGTAGGACGACATGCCGGAATCAGCAGTCGGCACTTCATCGATTGCACGTCGCGGGTGCGAATCGGAGCTTTTGCCACGATCGCCGGGTATCGCTCGCAATTTATTACGCACAGCATCGACCTCGCGGCGGGTCGTCAATCGTCGGAGCCGATCGAGATCGGTGAATATTGTTTCGTTGGGACGGAGGTGGTGGTTTTGGGCGGCAGTCGCTTGCCGCATCATTCCGTGCTCGCGGCCAAGTCGCTCTTGAACAAACCGTGGGAGGAGCCTTTCCACCTCTATGGCGGTGTGCCGGCGAAGTCGTTAAAGACGTTGCCCGAGGAGATGGAATATTTTCGGCGACAGGAAGGCTTCGTCTGGTAATGCACGGGCTCGCTCCTGCCTAAAATGTATGTGCGGAATAGCCGTTCACTTCAACTCGTTAGGCGAGGCCGCGCCGCTAGACTTGCGCTTGATCCATCATCGCGGCCCGGACTCCTCGGGCGAGTGGAGCTCGGAAGATGGCCATTTTTGGCTGGGCAATACCAGGCTCGCCATCGTTGATCTTTCGCCCAGCGGCGCGCAACCGATGACAGATCCGGCGACTGGTAACGTCATCGTTATTAACGGCGAGATTTACAATCACCGCTCGGTGCGCGAGGCCCTCGGTTCGGAGGTCTCGTGGCAGGGAACGAGCGACACGGAAACCGTTCTCCAGAGCTATGCCCGATGGGGACACGGCCTGCTCGAACGGATCAAAGGAATGTTCGCCTTCGCTATCTACGACGCCGCGCGGCAGG
>JBDUAH010000195.1:0-4959 GCA_040004745.1 Chthoniobacterales bacterium
GCGATCCGCGAGGTCACGCGCAAGTTCATCGAAGGCCGGCCTAACGACCGGATCGGCATCATCGCTTTCGGTGGCCGACCTTACGTGGTCAGTCCGATGACGCTGGATCACGATTGGCTTTTGAAGAATCTCGACCGCGTGCGCATCGGTTTGGTCGAAGACGGGACCGCCATTGGTTCCGCCGCGGCGTCGGCCGCGAATCGATTGAACGATAAGAAATCGAAAAGCCGCGCCATCGTTCTCCTGACGGATGGCGAAAATAATGCCGGTAAAGTCCCGCCGTCCACCGCGGCGGAAGCGATCAAGGCGCTCAAGATTCACTTCTACGCCATTGGCGCCGGGATCAACGGCATCGCGCCCGCACCCATCGGCGATCGCCGCGGTGGATTTTTGACCGATCTCTCGGGCAATCTGGTCTATCAAAACCAGCCGGTTCATTTCAACGAAGCCGGCTTGAAGGAAATGGCGCAAATCGCGGACGGAAAATTCTACCGCGCCACCGACACCCGCTCGCTCGAACAGATTTTTGCCGACATCGACAAGCTGGAAAAGTCGACCGTGACGATGAAGAAGTTCCAGCAGTTTCGAGATCTGTTCCCCGCTTGTCTGATGGCCGGTTGCGGACTCTTGATTGTGCAGGTGCTGCTCGCACAAACCATTTGGAGGAAACTGCCGTGACGTGGCCCAACTTTCCAAGTTGGAAAATGGTGAAACGGCAAGTTGGAGACTTGCGCCAGGTATGAATTTCGGAGCAATCCACTGGCTGTGGGCGCTGCTGGTTATTCCAGCGCTCGGACTTCTCTTCATGCGCGCAGAGCAGCGCAGCGCCGCGCGGCTGAAGGAATTCGTCGCGCCCAAACTGTTGCCGACGCTCGGCGCCACGGTGAATCATTTCCGCCGCACTTTGCGCTTCGTGTTGCTGCTGCTCGGTCTGGCACTGGTCATCGTCGCTCTGGCGAAGCCGCGTTACGGATACGATTACGAAGAGGTAAAACGGAAGGGTCTCGATCTCCTGCTCGCGATCGATACTTCGCGCAGCATGCTGGCCAACGACGTGCCGCCCAACCGACTGCAAAGCGTCAAGCTCACGGCGCAGGATTTGATTTCGGAACTGCGCGGCGATCGCGTGGGCGTGATCGCGTTCGCAGGCCGCGCCTTCTTGCAGGCGCCGCTCACGATTGACTATGACGCCGCGGTCACCGCGCTAAACGAACTCGATACCGACATCATCCCGGAAGGTGGGACGAATATTTCGGAAGCGATCTCGCTGGCGGTGAAAACGTTTGGCAAATCGGCGATCGGCAATCGGGCGCTCATAATTTTCACCGATGGCGAAGAACTGCAAGGCGAGGCGAGCAAGATGGCCAAGGAAGCGTCGGACGCGGGCGTTCGCATTTTCACAATCGGTATCGGGACACCGGAAGGCTCTCTCATTCCCCTGCCCGGTCAGGGCGGCGGAACGGCTTTCGTGAAAGACAGCAACGGGCAGGTCGTGAAATCCAAGCTGGATGAAACGCGTCTGCGTGAGATCGCGCAGGCGACAGGCGGCACTTTTCTCCCGCTCGGGAAGGGTCCGGCCACGATGCGGAAACTTTACGATGATGGTCTCACGCAGCTGCAGGCGGGGGAGATCGACACCAAGATGTCGCGGCAGCCGATCGAGCGTTATCAGTGGCCGTTGGGCGGCGCGCTCCTGGCGCTGGCGGCGTCATTGCTCGTAAGTGAGCGGAAGCGGATTCGCAAAAAACTTCAGTTAGCGCAGAAAACGAAGACGTCAGCCTTGGCGGCGGCAGCTTCGCTTTTGTTCGCCACCGTCAGCGCGGATGCAGCGTCGCCAGGTCTGGACGCTTATCGCAACGACGAATACGGCAAGGCGTTCGAGCAATTCCAGCAAACGCTGAAACAAAACCCCGACACGCGCGCCACCGATAAAATTCAATTCGATGCCGGCGCGGCGGCCTACAAGATGAAGGATTACGCGAAGGCCCTGGAATCATTCAGTCAGGCGCTGCTTTCTCCCAACCCGGCCCTGCAGAGCCGCAGCCATTACAACCTCGGCAACACGCTCTATCAGCGCGGCGAAGCGCAAAAAAAGCCCGAAGAAAAAATGAAGGATTGGACCAACGCGCTCCAGCATTACGACCAGACTTTGAAGCTCGAGCCGGACGACAAGGAAGCGAAAGAAAACCGCGCTTTCGTCGAACAGAAGATCGAGGAGCTGAAAAAGCAGCAGGAGCAACAGCCGTCTCCAACGCCGAGCCCGTCTCCGTCGCCTTCGCCGAATCAGAAGGACAAGAAGGATCAGAAAGACAAAGAGGAAAACAAAGATAAGCAGAAGCAGGATCAAGGAGGCAAAGGCGAGCAGGACAAGGAGAAGAAGGACAAATCGGAGCAGGGGGAAAACTCCGGGAATAAGGACCAGCAAAACTCGGGCGAAAACCCGACGCCCACCCCATCGCCGCAGGAACAAGGCCCCAGTCCGACTCCGGGTGAGTCGCCCAACCCAGGCGCAAGCCCTTCACCCTCGCCGGGTGAGGAAGGCTCTCCTTCGCCGACTCCAGGCGAAAATGGACAAGGCCCTTCCCCGTCTCCATCACCGGGCGAAGGCGATAACCAAAATGGTGAAGGAAGTTCGCCCACACCGGGCGCGACTCCGCTCGGCACTCCGGACAAGAATCTGAAGGGCGACGTGAAGGGCGCCGACGGGGAGAAGCCGGAACAACCGCCTGAAGGCGAGGCGGAAGCAGAAGTGCCGCCGGAGGGCGAAATGAGTCCCCAACAAGCCGAGCGTCTCCTGCAATCGATGAAAGACGAAGAAGCCCGCGTGCAACTGGATGAACGCAAAAAGGTGCATCGTGTCTATAAGGATTGGTAGGGGCGCGCGGTTGAAGCGGCGGCGCCTTTGGATAATTGAATTAGGGATGGCTCGTTTACGCACTCGAATCGCATTTTTACTTCTGGCGTTGTTCGTCTGCGCCGGTGTGCGCACTGCCTTCGCGGCGGAGCCCACCGTGACGGCGGTTTTGAGCAACTCGGAGACTTCCGTGGGAGAGCCGGTGGAATTGCAAATCCAGGTCACCGGCGCGTCAAATCCCAAGCCGCCTAGCCAGCTCGAGGTGGATGGCCTGGAGTTTCAATCCACCGGGACATCGCGGCAGTATCAGATGCAGAATTTCGATATCACCTACAGCTTTACCTTCACCTACATGGTGACGGCGCAGCGGGCGGGTCGATTCACGATTCCTCCGCAGGTGGTGGAAGTGGGCGGAAAGCAACTCAAGACGCCGGAATTGACTTTGAATGCCGAGGGCAGCTCAGGGCGATCGCAGAGCCAGGGCCGTGGCAGCACGAATGCAAACATCGATCCTTCGCAGATCGGCTTCGTGGAAATGCTCCTGCCGAAGTCTGTCGCTTACGTGGGCGAGGTGATTCCGGTGCAGATCCGTTTGGGGTTGAATATGCGCGCGCCGGTGGAATCGCTCGGCGCCGGAATTCAGGTCGCCGGCCAGGGTTTCACCACGCAAAAAATGACGGAGCCGCGGCAGACCATCGAGACGATCAATGGCCGCAGCTACCAGGTCTTCATCGTCAAGACTGCGATCTCGCCTGCGCGGAGCGGCAAGCTGGAGATCGGGCCGGCGGAGATTAACCCCGTGGTGCGCATCCCGCGTCCCGGAACGCGTAATCCGTCGATGCAGCGCGGTGGACCATTCGACGATCCGTTCTTCAATAGTTTCTTTAACGACCCTGCCTTAGCGCCGTCGATGCCAAAAGAAGTGCATTTGAAAAGCGAGTCCGCGACTTTGGAAGTGAAGCCGCTACCACCGAAAGCGCCGCCGGAATTCGCCGGAGCACTCGGCAATTTCAGCATGAAAGTGGACGTGAATCCGAAGAAGGCGGCGGTGGGAGATCCCATCACCGTGACCGCTACGATTACGGGTCGGGGGAATTTCGATCGCGTGGCGGCGCCGTCGTTGGAGGACGACAGTGGCTGGCACAAATATCCGCCGTCCGACAAATTCAAGCAGGACGACGATGTCGGAATCAGTGGGGCGAAGACCTTCGAGATCGTGCTGAGCGCGAAGGAGAACAAGCAGACGTTGCCGCCACTGGTTTTCTCGTATTTTGACCCGGTGAAGGAGCAATACGTGACGCTGCGGAGTGAGGCCATTCCTCTCCATATCACTGGTGGAAGCGCTCCCGCGGCAACGCCCGCGCAGGCGGCTGCGGCTGCTCTGCAGAATGCGCCGTCGCCCACAGCGAGCGCGACTTCGCCGCCGAAACAGGCGGATGACATTCTTCCACAGCTCGATGAGCGGACAGGCGCTCCGCAAACGTTCCAGCCGCTCTACGAGCAACGCTCGTTCTGGCTCGCGCAACTGCTGCCGCTGCTGGTGCTGCTCGGATTTATCGCGTGGAGCGTTCAGCACGCGCGGAGCAATAATCGTGAGCTGAAACGGACCGCGCGTTTGCAACACGAGGCCGCGGAATCGCAGAAGAAAATGCGGCGCGATGGCAGCAGCCCGCAGGAATATCTGGCGGATGCGGCACGCACGGTGCAGTTGAAAACCGCGCTGGCCAAAAACGTGAATGCCAACACCGTGGACGCGGAAACGGCGGCCGCGACTTTCCGACTCGACGAGAACGAGCGCGCGCGGCTGCGCCAGCTTTTCGATCGGAGCGATGAGGCGCGCTACAGCGGCGGGCGGAATGGACACGACGCGCTTTCGGCGGAACAGCGGCGCGAGATTATGGATTTAGTGGAGCATCTGCGCGTATGAAGTCACGGCTGAGACCACTCGCTAGCGCGCTCTTCCTCGCAGCGTTCGTGAGCGCGACGGACGCTCAAGAGGCGACGGTCGATATCGCGAAGGCGAATCAGGAATACCAGGCGGAGCATTTCGCGGAAGCGGCCTCGCTTTATCAAGCGGCCGTTGCTGCAGGAGCGAGGGATGCCGC
>JBDUAH010000196.1:0-4934 GCA_040004745.1 Chthoniobacterales bacterium
GCTGGCACATCTCGCTCTCCACCTGGCTGCGCGAATATCTCTACATCCCGCTCGGCGGAAATCGCGGCACGCTCTCGCGCACATATGCGAATCTGACGATCACGATGTTACTCGGCGGACTCTGGCATGGCGCGTCGTGGAATTTTGTCATTTGGGGTGCAATGCACGGCGGGATGCTGGCGTTCGAGCGTAGCCAGGGACGCGAAGGTTTTTATCACAGCCTGCCTAAGGCGCTGCGCGTCGCGGTCACGTTCACGATTGTCCTCATGGGCTGGGTCTTCTTCCGCGCCGCCGATCTACCCCGCGCGGTCGCTTATTTGGGAAGCATGTTTGGGTTGCACGGCGCACAGCCGACCGCGGGCCTGCTCAGCGGCATCATCTATCAACCGTATTACCTTCTTTCCATCGCGCTCGCCGCCATCGTGGTCTGGGCAGGACAGCAGACTTGGGATTGGACGCAACAGCTTACGATGCCGAAGGCGGCCGTCTGTTGCGGGCTGGGTTGGCTCGCCTTGGTCGTGCTGGCCACGCAGGAATACAACCCGTTCATTTACTTCATCTTCTAGAATGCCGAAGCGCATCATCAAAGCTCTGGTCGGCCGGTTGCAGAAACCGTGGAAGCCACGGTTATCTCTGCCTAGCTACCACGAGCCGACGCCGGAAACGAGCCGGCGCCTTTCGCGCGAAGAAGAAGCCGAGATGGCGCTCACGCGCACTGCTTTCACGCCGGGCACGGCGATGCTGCTGATCATCCTGTTCCTGATCACGATCGCGAGCGTGCCGCTCATCCAGGTCGCGGCCAACATCCACGCGGGCCATCGATTGCCGACCGCGGAGATCTTCGGAACGCTGCCCGCGGCGAGGCAATTCCGCGGGCTCCGCAGCCTGCACGATGTTTGGGATCTGCTCCCGCGCGCTGAAGAACTGAAGAGCGCGGAGAAGGCGATGGAGAACGATTCGGTGGTCTCGCAATGGCTGCTGCCTCCCGTGCAATCGCTCCTTGTGGGACAGCTCCGAGCCGGGAACGAGCAGGTCTATTTGGGGCGCGACGGGTGGCTCTTCTATCGCCCGGATGTCGACTACCTGACTGAACCTGGTTTTCTTGAACCGAAGCGGCTAAAGCAACGCCGCCACGCCGCGCGCGTGCAGCCGGATCCGGTGGTGGCGATCGTGCAATTTCGCGATCAATTGGCCGCGCGCGGGATCGATCTTGTTCTCGTGCCCATCCCGTCGAAGGCCGCTTTGGAAGGCGACAAGCTCAGCGCGCGCGTCTCGCCGGCGACCGTCCTGGAAAACCGTTCGTTAGGCCAATTTCGGAAAAAAATGGCCGCCGCCGGAGTGCGCGTCTTCGATGCGACGGCCGACCTCGCCCAACGCAAAACCGAAAAGCCAGCGGCTCCGCTTTTCCTGCGGACGGACACCCATTGGCGACCGGAGACGATGCAATTTGTCGCGCAACGACTCGCCGCTTTCCTCGCTCTGCCGGCGATCACAGCGGGCGCTACCAAGGCTTCGCCGAAAGAGGTCACGGCCCGCGGCGACGTGGCCCGAATGCTGAAGTTACCCGAGACCCAGCAGGTTTTTACGCCTGAGACGGTGACGATTGAGCAGATCACATCCGGCGACGGTTTCTGGCGGCCCAGCCGGGACGCCGATGTCCTGCTTTTGGGCGACAGCTTTACCAACACCTTCTCGCTCGAAGCGCTGGGCTGGGGCGAAGCAGCCGGCTTTGCCGAACACCTCAGCGTCGCGCTCGGCGGCCGGCCGCTCGATTGCATCCTGCGTAATAGCGACGGGGCCTTTGCCACGCGTGAGATGTTGGCTAATCAACTGGCGCGCGGCCGCGATCGCCTCGCCGGGAAGAAGCTCGTCATTTGGGAATTTGCCGCGCGCGAATTCGCTTTCGGCGATTGGAAGATGCTCGATTTCAAAGTGGGCCAACCCGCGCCGGCGCGCTTCTATTCGCCGCCCGCAGGCAAAGATATCGCCGCTACCGGCATTATCGAAGCCGTTTCGTCGGTGCCCCGGCCCGGCACGGTGCCTTACGCCGATCACATCATGTCAGTGCAACTATCGGAAATGCGCATCGCCGGATCGAGCGAAAGAGCGGATCTGCAGGCGATCGTTTATCTCTGGAGCATGCACGACAACGTCTGGACGCGCGCGGCGCGGCTACGCGTCGGCGATAAGGTGACGCTGCGCCTTCGTTCCTGGGCCGATGTAGCAGGCCAATACGAGCAAACGAATCGGAGCGACTTGGATGATCCTGAACTCCAACTGGAAGAACCGGTCTGGGGCGAGCTGGTGGAGTAGAAGCCTGGAAGGCGCCATTCCTTGCAAATTCTTCGCTTCCGTGTTCAATAACAGCCCGCTTCTCGGCTCCGCGCCCCCGCTGCGATCACGAGCTCTGGATTCGAACTTCAATTTCTTATGCTCATTAATTTTCTAGCTCAGGCGCCAGCCGCCGCCGGACCGAACCCGCTCGCGTCGTTCGTGCCGATCATTCTGATTTTCGTGATCATGTATTTCCTGCTTTTCCGCCCGCAGATGAAGCGGCAGAAAGCGCAGACCAAGCTGGTCGCCGCATTAAAGACGGGCGATCGCGTGGTGACGGCGTCGGGCATCCACGGGCTGATCTCAAACGTGAAAGACCATACCGTCATTCTGAAAATAGCCGACAACGTGAAGATCGAGATCGAGAAAACCGCGGTGACCAACGTCGTCGTCCCCGACGCGGCGAACAAATAGCCCCCTTCACTAATCAGAAATCAGTAATAGAAATTCCTAATGTCCCCCGCCATCACTTTCTCCATTGGCCTGCTTTTGCTCGTCCTCTTCGGCTGGTATTTCGCCACCGATTACGGCATGCGGAAGCGACTCCTCGCCACCACCCTCATGGTGCTGCTGGTCGTCTTTAGTCTTTCGACGATTTACCCGCCGTGGGACATCAAGAATTCGGAAGGCAAAGTCATCCATCAGGGAAGAATCGCGCTCGGGCTTGATCTGAAGGGCGGCACCTCCTTCCTCATCCGGCTGGTCGGCGGCGACAAAGCGGTTGATTCCATCACGCTCGACCAGGCAGTGGAAGTCATCCGGAAACGCGTTGACTATTATGGCGGCGGCGAACCGCTGATTAGCCCGGTCGGCAACGATCGCATCATGGTCCAGATGCCGGGCTTGAGCACCGAGAAGATTCAGGAAGTGCGCGGGCAATTGGAACGTGTAGCGCGACTCGAGTTCCGTCTCGTTTACCCGGATAACGGGCAGAAGCTGGCGGCGATCGACGCCGGGACGGACGTGATTCCGCCCGAGTACCGGATCGAATCGTACAAGCTGCACGCGGCACCAGGAGAGAAGGCGAGCGAAGAGCGGTTGCTGGTGAAGAAGCGCGCCGATCTGGGTGGCGAGCATGTGACTAATTCCCACGCCTATTTCGGCAATCAAGGATGGGGCGTGAATCTGAATTTTGACACCGAAGGGACGAAGCAATTCGGCACGATCACGGAGAAATTCAAAGGTCACCGTTTTGCGATCGTGCTCGACAACGCTATCCAATCGGCACCCGTGATTCGGGACGCGATCTATGGCGGCAGCGCCGAGATCACGGGCAACTTCGGCGAACAGGAAGCCCGTTCCCTGGCCAGCGTGCTGGAAAACCCCTTGCAAACGCCAGTCCGGATTGAGGAACAGCGGAGCGTTTCCCCCACCCTCGGGGCGGATTCCATTCGCACTAGCGTCTTCGCCGGTCTGCTCGGCCTCGCGCTCACGCTGGCCTTCATGGTCATCTATTACCGGCTCGCGGGCTTCATAGCCAACCTGGCGCTGATCGTGAATGTCGTTCTCCTCCTCGGCGCGCTTACGATGTTCAACTTTGTGCTCACGCTGCCGGGTATCGCCGGCATCATTTTGACCATCGGTATGGCGGTGGACGCGAACGTCCTCATCTACGAGCGCCTGCGAGAGGAGCTCGCGCTCGGGAAATCGCTCAAGGTCGCCATCGGTTCCTCCTACGAGAAAGCTTTCAGTTCGATCTTCGACGCCAACATCACGACCCTGATCACCGCTCTAATCCTGGTCTGGAAAGCGACCGGCCCGGTGAAGGGCTTCGCGATTTCCCTCTCGATCGGCATTCTTGCTTCCATGTTCACGGCGCTAATCGTGAGCCGGAATTGCTTCAGCTGGGTGGTCGATAACGACCGCGTGAAGAAGATCCGGATGATGCACATTATCTCGCCGCAGAACTTTGATTTTCTCAGCAAGGGTCTTTTATCGGTCCTCTGCTCGGTGGCTCTAATTACCGCCGGCATGATCGCGTTCGGGATGCGGGGTGAGAAAATGTTCGGCGTCGACTTCCGGGGCGGCGATTTGCTCACGCTGAGCACGGCCAAACCGGTGGCGTTAGATGAGGTGAGAAACGCGCTCAAACCTATAAAAATGGACGACGCGCCTATTCAACAATCGCGCCAGGGTAGCCTGAACTTCGTCTCCATCCGCGGTCCGTTTAATTCCAGCGAACAGATCGAAAAACAAATCTCCCAGACGCTGCCCAATGCTGGTTACAAGGTTGAACAATCTGAACGCGTCGGCGCTCTGGTCGGAAGCGAACTCGCGCGCAACGCTGCGATCGCGCTCGGGCTCGGTGTGATCGGTATTCTGATCTACGTCGCCTTCCGCTTCGAACTCTCGTTCGCCGTCGGCGCCGTGGTCGCGCTCCTGCACGATGCGCTGATCACCCTCGGCATCTTCGCGCTCTTGGGGAAAGAGCTGTCACTCACGATGGTGGCAGCCATTCTGACCATTCTCGGTTACTCCATTAACGACACCATCGTCATTTTCGATCGCGTCCGTGAAGGATTAGCCAGCGGTCAAAAGGGCAGCATCCAGCAGATCATGAACACCAGTCTCAATCAGACGCTCAGCCGGACGATTCTGAC
>JBDUAH010000197.1:0-4921 GCA_040004745.1 Chthoniobacterales bacterium
GGGGATTTATTCGTTGGTTTTGAATTGCATCGGCCTGGCGCGAGTGCATGACACCGACACTTGGCGCGCGGTGGTGGCGGTGCTGTCGCCAATCCTGATTTGCTGCGGCGGCGGATTGGCGCTTGCGATCCTAATGGGCGGCCTGGCAGCGGTGGGCGCGAACTGGCATTGACCGGAAGATATGCGCGTCGAATTCCGAGAGTTGCGCGCGGGGGAACTGGATCATGAACTGATCTGGCTGGCGGTGACCGTGGGCGCGGCGCTGTTGGGTGTGATTTGGCTCGCCCTAAATCTACCGCGGCCCACCTGCGCGTTCCGGAGTCTGACGGGTTTGCCCTGCATGACTTGTGGCGCCACGCGGGCCTCGCTTTCGTTTTTCCACGGCCATCTCGGGGCGGCTTTACATTTCAATCCGCTGGTGTTCGTCGGGCTTTGCGCGATCGCGCTCTTTGATGTCTACGCAGCCATCGTGTTGACGGCCCGGACGCGGCGGGTGCGGATGTCGTTTCCGAAACGCGGGACGCGCAAGGTTGTGCTGGCCTGTGTGCTACTGGTCGGCGCCGGCAACTGGTTTTATCTGCTGTTGCGAGCGTCCTGAGGGATTCTACTCCAGCGGCGGCCGGCCCACTTCTTCATCCGGCGCACCGCGATGCTGGCGGATGAATTCTGAGGGATTGATCCAGCCGTGCGTGTCATCGCGATAGCCGGGGCCGATAAACGGCGTGACAAATTCCCGCATCTCGAAATGGAGATGCGCGAGATATTTTCCGTTTGCGCTGCCCACAGTGGCGATGGGTTGCCCGCGTCGCACCGTCTGCTCTGGCTGCACGAGCATCTTATCGACGTGGGCGTAGTAAGATTGCAGGTATTTCCGTGCGCCGTTTTCTTCGTAAGCGTGGAGGACGATGACGATGTTCCCCCAGCCCGGGCCGCCTTCATGCGCGAAGAGCACGCGGCCATCTGCGACAGCGTAAACGGGATCCCCGAAATCGCTGTTTTCGCCGCCGATGCCATTGAGGTCGTCGCCGAGATGCCGGTTCTCGGTAAACGGTTGCGCGTTGTAGGCGAAGGCTCCGTGCTCGGTTCCGAGCGGGAAATCGAAGCGCGTCGCTGTCGGCAAAGCTGCGAGGGTGAAAGGCGAGGGGAGTTGAAACGGGGCCTCCACTTTCGCGAGTGGCTGCATTTCCCGGTGAAGTCGCAGCCAGAGCAGCCCGAGCGTCGTGAGCACGGAAACGGCCAGCATCGCCAATGCGATGCCCGCGCTTGATCCCTGCTTGCTCGTTTTCAGCTTCATCTTTACGCTCGCGCGATGCGCACCCTGGTTACCGGCGGCGCGGGCTTTATCGGCTCGCACCTGGTCGAGAAATTACTCGTTGCCGGACATGAAGTCGCGATCCTCGACGACTTCAACGATTTCTACGACCCGCAAATCAAACACGCGAATCTGGCAGGAGTGAAGGGCCAGGTGCAGATCCACCAGATCGATCTGCGAAACGCGAACGCAGTGCGCGATCTCTTTCATCGCGAGAAATTCGACCTGATCGCGCATCTCGCAGCGCGCGCAGGAGTGCGGCCGTCGATCATTCATCCGCAGCTTTATTATGACACCAACGTCGCCGGCACGCTGCACCTTTTGGAGGCGGCGCGGTTGGTGGGGATCGAGCGTTTTATTTTCGCCTCCAGCTCATCGGTTTACGGAATTTCGAAAGTGGTGCCTTTCTCTGAGGACTTGCATCTCACGCAAACCATCAGCCCGTATGCGGCCACGAAAATCGCGGGCGAGTTTCTCTGTTCCACCTACTCGCATCTTTATCAAATGCGGATCGTGGCGTTGCGCTTTTTCACTGTTTACGGCGCCCGGCAGCGGCCGGATTTGGCGATTCACCAATTCACCCGCAGGATTCGCGCGGGGCAGCCGATCGACCAATTCGGAGACGGTACCACGCGGCGCGATTACACCTACATCGACGACATCATTCAAGGTGTGATGGCGGCGACTACTTACGACGGGCCGATGTTCGACGTCTTCAATCTGGGTGAAAACGACACGATCCAGTTGCGAGACTTAATTGCGGAGATCGAGCGTGCTGTCGGTCGAACGGCAATTATCAACCAACTTCCGGAACAACCGGGCGACATGCCGATTACGTGCGCGGATGTCTCCAAAGCGAGAAAGCTCCTCGACTACAATCCGACGACGCCACTGGTCGCCGGTCTACCGAAGTTCGTGGAGTGGTTCCTTAAAACCCGCGTTGCTTAAGGTCGTCGTCCTCGAGCACGAGAAGGGAGGCACGGCGAGGGCCACCTTGCAAAACCCGCCTTCCGCTCCATGTTACCCGCCGATGTCGGGAATTGTCTTCGAATCTCCGGGCGTCCGTTTTTCCTCACAAATCAGACTCGGGTGGGGTGCGGCGCGCCAATCTTTTCGAACACTTTCCCGACGGAGAGCGGCGGAGTTTTCTGCGGCCACGCGATTTAGCTACTGGAACGGATCCCTCGGGATCGGCGTGCTGCGGGATCGGGCATCAATTGATGCGCTCCGCCCGAACAACAATTCGGTCAACATAGAGGATCCATATCATGGCATCTCAATCATCCGGGAGAGGCTCGCGGCGTCCGCGCGGCGGAGCTTCCCGACGCAGGGGGGACGGAGATCGTCCCTACCGGCAAAATCCAGCACCCAAAGCGCCAGTAAAAAAATCGTTTTGGGACAAAATCGTGGGCTTTTTCTCCAGTGGAAATCCGCCCATCGCTCGCGTGCCGCAGCCGGCGCGCAATGGCTCGGCCAACGGTTCATCGTCTCCGCGCACCGCGCGCAAGCCTGAGTCAGTCGAAGTCACCACGCCGCGTCTTTACGTCGGCAATCTGTCGTTTGAGGCCACGGAGAGCGATCTCTTCGAGCTCTTCAACGGCGTCGGCGAAGTGCAAAACGCGGAGGTTGTGACCTACAAACACAACCAGCGCTCGAAGGGCTTTGCCTTCGTGCAGATGAACACGGTGGAAGAAGCGCAACGCGCCGTCACCGAGCTGCACGACAAGGACTTCCTCGGACGCAAGCTGCTCGTGAGCGGCGCGAAGTCGAGCGATCATCATACAGCTAGCTAAGCTGAGATTGTTTTACAAAACGGGAGACGTGGTGGCGTTCGCTGCTCGTCTCCCGTTTTCTTTTTAACGGCGATGCCGCGCGCGTTTTTCATCGTCGGGCCGACGGCAAGCGGTAAATCGGAGATCGCGGCGCAGGTCGCGCAGCATTTGGATGCGGAAATTGTGGGCGGGGACGCGTTTCAGGTTTACGCGGGGCTGGATCTGCTCACAGCAAAGCCGGACGAAGCGACGCGTCGAAGGGTGCCGCATCATCTGATCGGCACCGTGCCGCTGATGGAAACAATGGATGCCGAGCGCTTCCGTCACTCGGCGCTAGAAAGGATCGACGACATCCATTCGCGTGGGAGCCGCGCGATCGTTGTCGGAGGAAGCGGGATGTACGTGAAGGCGCTCACGCATGGCCTTTCGCCGCTCCCGCGCGCGGATGCGGAATTGCGGGAGCGTCTGGAACAATGCAGCGAGGGTGAATTATTCGTTAGGCTGGGGAAGTTGGATCCGGCGTCGGCGTCTGTCATCGATCGGAAAAACAAGCGGCGCCTGATTCGCGCGGTGGAAATTTGTTTGCTCAGCGGCCAACCAGCTTCGGCACAGCGCAGCCGTCAGAAGCCCGCTGAGGAATCGTCCGGCGTGTTTCTCTTTCGCGATCGCGATGAACTCTACGAGCGCATCAATGAACGCGTGGAAGCCATGTTTGCCGATGGGGTGGTGGAGGAAGTCCGGGCCGCTTCAGAGATCGGGCCGACCGCTGAGCAAACGTTAGGTTTGCGACAAATTCGCGATCTGATCGAGCGACGATTCTCTGAAGCCGAATGCATCGCCGTGATCCAACAGGCGACACGGCGCTACGCGAAAAGACAATTGACCTGGTTTTCGCGCCAAACTAGTTTTGAGCCGCTGAACCTCTCCCGCATAGGCTCACCGGAAGCGATCGAATGGATCGCGCGCAAGGCTCGTCTCTCCTTCGCGCCAGAACGATGATCGACGTTCAATCAAAAACGCGGCCGGAACGCGCGGTCCTTGTTGGGCTGGAGAAGGACGGCGTTTCGAAGTGGGATTTGGCCGATTCATTGGAAGAACTGCGCGAGCTGGCCTATTCCGCCGGGGCGCAGGTGGTGAACACGGTCACGCAACGACTCGATAGGCCGACCGCGCCTTACTACATAGGCAAGGGCAAGGCACAGATGATCAAGGATTCGTTTCGCGATCAGCAAGTCACGTCGGTCATTTTCGATAACGAGTTGTCGCCCGCGCAGGGTCGGAATCTGGAAGATCTTTTTTCGCGCAAGGTGCTGGATCGCACGCAGCTCATCCTCGACATCTTTGCGCAACGCGCGCGGAGCCGGGAAGGGCGACTGCAAATCGAACTCGCGCAGTTGCAATATTTGCTCCCGCGTTTGACGAGAATGTGGACCCACCTTTCGCGGCAGACGGGCGGAATCGGAACGCGCGGCCCAGGCGAGACACAGCTCGAAGTGGATCGTCGGCGCGTACAGGAACGGATTGCGAAGTTGGAGCGCGAGTTGGAAGGCGTGCGCAAGGTGCGCTCCGTCCAGCGCGAAGGCCGGCGCCGCCATCAATGGCCAGTCGCAGCGGTGGTCGGCTACACAAACGCCGGCAAGTCCACGCTCTTAAATCTGCTCACGGGCGCCGATGTGATCGCGGCCAATCGTCTTTTCGCCACGCTCGATCCGACCACGCGCAGCATCACGCTGCCGAACAAGCAGCGCATGCTGTTAACCGACACCGTGGGCTTCATCAAAAATCTGCCGCACATGTTGATCGAGTCGTTCAAGGCCACGCTGGAGGAAGTGAGCGA
>JBDUAH010000198.1:0-4896 GCA_040004745.1 Chthoniobacterales bacterium
ACGCAAACGCCGACCTTCATGAATTTTCCGCTCGGGGTGACCAGCGGCAGCTACAATATGACATTCGACATGACGGCGGCGAGCACGTGGAATCCAGCCTACGTGACGGCCAACGGCGGGACCACGGCCGGCGCGGAGGCAGCATTCGTAAGCGCGGTGAATAACGGGACGTCGTATCTCAATATCCACTCGACGACGTTTGGCGGCGGCGAAATTCGCGGCTTCTTCGCGCCAGTTCCGGAGCCGGCGACGGTGAGCCTGCTCGCTGTGGCTGGCGGTTTGGGCCTGCTCGGCGCGTGGCGCTCGCGGCGGCGGCGCGCCTGATTAGTCGGCTATTTTTCCAGCACGATCATCGCGACCGCGTGATGATCGGTGTGGCTGAGCGTGATCCAGATTTGCGCCACCCCGCGCGCGGCGGCGAGTTCTTTGGCGCCGCCTTCCAGCACGACGTTCGGCTGTCCACCTTCGTGCCGATGCACGTCGATATCCTTCCAACTCATCGCTTTTCCGATGCCGGTGCTGAAGGCTTTTGAGACAGCTTCCTTGGCGGCGAAGCGCGCCGCGAAATGGCGCGCGGGGTATTTCATCGACTGGCAATAAGCGACCTCGCCCTCGGTGAAAACGCGGTGGAGAAAGCGTTCACCGAAGCGCTCCAGCGAATGCTCGATCCGCTGGGTTTCGACGATGTCCACGCCGATTCCGAGAACGCTCATCGGCGAAATCGGGGGCGATCCGGTGTCTTAAGGGAGATCTCAGCAGCACGCGGGGCGTCGTAGCGTCGAAAGCTGAAGCGGGAAAGATACGCGGTAGGGACGGCGCGCCGCGCTGTCCGAGCGGCGTGGCCTATTTGACAGCCCTCGTATGTCGCCAAGGCAGGCCACGCGCCTCGGTCGCCGCAGCGCGGCGACCCTACCTCGGCTCGCGCGAGTGCATTCATCCTCTGTAAACTTCCATCGCGGACAGCATCTCGCGCACGGCGGCATCGAAGCCGACGAAGAGCGCGCGCGCTACGATGGAGTGTCCGATGTTCAGCTCGAGCAGCTTCGGAATTTTCTGAATGAGCGCGATGTTGCGGTAGGTGATGCCGTGACCGGCGTTGACCTGCAGCTTGAAATTCGACGCGCGGATGGCGGCTTCGGTGAGGCGCGCCAGCTCCTGCGTTTCCACCTTTTCGGTAAAGGCGTTGGCCAGCTTGCCGGTGTGCAGTTCCACGATCTCAACGCCTAACTCGGCGGCCGCATCGATCTGTTCTGGAATCGGATCGATGAACATGCTGACCCGAATGCCGGCGGCCTGAAGACGCTTTACGGTGGCGGCGAGCGCCTTGCGATTGGCGATCAAATCGAGGCCGCCTTCTGTGGTGATCTCTTCCCGCTTCTCGGGCACAAGACAGACTTCATCCGGCACGATGCGTAACGCAAAATCGACAATCTCCGGGGTGTTGCCCATCTCGAGATTGAGCTTCGTCATGATGTTCTCGCGCAGTCTTTCGAGATCGCGATCCTGCATATGACGACGATCGGCTCGCAGATGTGCGGTGATCCCGGACGCTCCCGCGCGCTCGCAAATGCTGGCCACCGTGATCGGATCGGGCTCGGCGTTCTTCGACTCCGGCATGCTGGCGTAACGCGCCTGTCGCAGGGTGGCCACGTGGTCGATATTGACTCCCAGCTTCAGCTCGCTCATGCGCGTTCAATAGGAGCAAGCCCGGGGCGGCGGGCAAGTGGAATGGCACAGCCTCGGCGAGAACGAAATGCATCCGCGGTGAAGAGGAGGCCGTAATATTGAACACACAGGGCGGCCGCAAAGCAGCCTTTGTGCTTAGAAAAACAATACAAAAAACATGAAGAAAATCACATTAGTATGCACTGCGCTTATCGCGCTCGCCGTAACCGCTTCCGCCGCCGATATGAACATCGTCGAGACCGCGAAGAGCGTCGGCACCTTTAAGACTCTCGTGGCTGCGCTCGACGCTGCCGGCAAAACCGAGATGCTCGAAGACAAAGGACCTTACACGGTCTTCGCTCCGACGGACGAAGCTTTCGCCGCATTGCCAAAAGGCACGGTGGAAAATCTCTTGAAGCCTGAGAACAAGGATAAGCTCGCCGCAATTCTCGCCTATCACGTGATGAAAGGCGAAGTGATGGCCAAAGACGTAAAGACGATGATGGCTCCGACCGCCAATGGCGCAAAGCTCGACATCAAGGTCAAGGGCAGCACCGTGATGGTGAATGATGCCAAGGTCGTGAAGGCCGACGTCAAAGCTTCGAACGGCGTGATCCACGTCATCGACAAAGTTCTGATGCCGCCGAAAGCGTAAGCAGTAACTCGAATTAAAAACGAAAACCCCAGGCACTCGTGCCTGGGGCTTTTTGTTTGGGCCGCAAAAGGCCTAGCAAGGATGCTACGCACAATGAACGGGCGGTTCACCTAATAACTGCCGACCGCATTTCGGGCACATGCCATGCGAGATATCGACCCCGAGTTCCTTACTGCAGTAGTCTTCCAGCGAAAGCCATTCTCCAGCGTGCTCGAGTTTGCGGCACCAGGCGCACATCGTCAGTAAGTCCTCCAAATATTTGAAACGGCGGAGAATCTTTCTGGTGGCGATATCCACTACGAGCCAGACGAGGGCGATGCTAATGGTCTCGATCGCACTTTCACGCCAGATCATTGTGTGCGCCCCGCCAAAGAGCAGGTAGGGCAGACCCAGCAGTTCATCCACCCAGGTGAGCGCGATCAGAAAAACGAATCCGGCTCCTTCGACCCAAAGAATCCAGTCGGCGTTCCGCTTGTTGTTGGTCGTCTTCATGCGGCGCAGCGCGCGGGGGAGTAAGCGCGCATTTGCAATAGGATACAGCATTCGCTCTGAGCGTAAACGCGGTCCCACACGAGCTCGCGGCTGCGGCAGACAAACGAAAACCCCAAGCGCGTTTGCGCTTAGGGCTTCGTTTTTGGAGGAAAATCGAGAACTGCTTACCCGCCAAAGATGGCGCGGTGAAGTCTAATATGTTCGCGGTGGAGTCGGCGGAGTGGCGTCGTCCGCCGCACATAGCGTCCTCGCGACCAACGGCCATTCCTCAAACGGTGGCCGCCCACCCAATAATATTCGGAGCCGCCGTCAAAATACGAAGGGCCGCGGTTGTAATAAGGGCGATCGCCGATCGAGATCGAGATGCCTTGGGCTGAGGTGTTCGTAGCCAACATCATCGGGGTGACCGCGAGAATGAGGGCGAGCAGGAGTTTGTGGAAGGTTCTCATGCGCGCAGGTTTGCAGGATGTTGGCCGGAGGTCAACTGATGGAATTGAGGGACAACCGACGACGCCAGCGCCCCCCTCAGGTCGTCTCACTCACGCCGGAGCTGTTTAAGCCTCACCCCCGTTTTCGAATCCTGCATCAGCGTGGCGAGACGTTTGGCGCGAGTCTCTGTGCGCTTCCCGCTCACGACCCACCAGATGGCCGTCTTCCGATATCCGGCTGGCTGCGCTCGAAAAAAACCCCACGCGGCCGTTTCGGCGCGAAAACTCTTTTCCGCGGCGGGATCGAGCGTCGCTTGCTGGCGTTGTTCGTAGGCATAGATGCCGGACTTCGCTTTTGTGCGCTGTTCGAATGCTTTCAATCCCGCAGGCCGCATTCGCTTCTCCCGGGTCAACTCCGCCACGCGCGCGATGTTCACCGCGCTCCATGTGCTCGCCTTTTTGCGCGGTGTGAAACGAATCATGTAGCTCGCGGCATCGACGCCTTTCCGCAGGCCATCGATCCAGCCGACACAGAGTGCTTCGTCCACCGATTCAGGCCAAGTGATGCTCGGCCGCCCCGAGTCTTTGCGGTAGAATCCCACCCACTGCTCCGTCGCACTCTGGTGATTCGCGCGCAGCCAAGCGCGCAAGTCTTTCGGCGTCGCGAAAAAGAGCGGCTTCTGGTCACTCCTCGCCATCGAAATAATCGAGCGCGTCACCGCGCAGCAGCCGCCGCTCCGGCGAACGCACCAGCCACTTCTTGCTATCGGGGTAGTAACACGACTCGCCGATCGGATTATCCGCGACCACGAGGATAACGAGGTCCTCCGTGCTGTCGTTAATGAGTTGATGCGGTTCGTCTGGAGGAAAGAGGAACGAATCGCCCGCTTCGATCGCAGTGGTGCCGTCCTTGTGACGCACTGCGCCCTTGCCCGATTGCACATAGTAAAACTCCCACTGTGCGGCGTGGGAGTGATACGGATAAGGAAGCGCGCCAGCCGGAATCCGGGTCAATTCCACATCGAACGGATGCCGCTTCATCAGGTCGGTCGAGGCTGGCTCGCGGCCCAGTTCTTCCGAAAGGTTCTTGCTCGAACCACGATATTTTCCGCCAGGCGAAGCCCAATCGTAGTCGGCCATATCGCGTGTATTTACTTTGCGCATGCTCAGGCTTTAGCAAATCGCGCGGCCTCTGCCAAGGAGTGGCGGCTTGCCCTACGCGAACAGTTTGCTCTCGCCTTCGTAGCCAGGTATCTGGATCATACGCTCGAAGCGCAAACCGATCTTCTCTAGCACCTTGATCGAGCCCTCGTTCGAGGGCGAAGTGACGGCAACGATCTTCGCGATTTTTAGGACTTCGCGCCCGTAACGAATGACAGCGGCAGCAGCTTCAGAAGCAAAACCCTGGCCGCAATAGGCGGGGAGAAAGACGTAGCCGATATCCACGTGCTCCATCGTCTCGCGCTTCAGCAGACCGCACGAGCCGATCAGTCGGGCGTCCGTCTTCCGTTCCACCACGTTCATACCGAAGCCGAACTGCTCGTAACTGGGAAACACTTTCTCCCCCATGTAGCGCGTCGCATCCTCCACCGTCCGCAGGCCGCGATCCGCCACATTCCGGATAAAGGCGGGATCGTTCATGAGCTCGAGAAAAAA
>JBDUAH010000199.1:0-4874 GCA_040004745.1 Chthoniobacterales bacterium
CCGCCGAGATACGCCAGTCTTTCCTCGATTTCTTTCGCGAGAAACAGCACACCATTGTGCCGTCCTCGTCGCTCCTGCCGGATTCGCCGAATCTGCTTTTCACAAACGCAGGGATGAACCAGTTCGTGCCCATTTTCCTCGGGCAACAAAGCGCGACTTGGCAACCCCCGCGCACAGCCGACACGCAAAAATGCATCCGCGCCGGTGGCAAACATAACGACCTCGATGACGTCGGGCTCGACACGTATCACCACACGTTCTTCGAGATGCTGGGGAACTGGAGTTTCGGCGGTTATTTCAAGAAGGAAGCGATCGAGTGGGCGTGGGAACTGGTCGTCGAGCGCTGGGGCCTGCCGCCGCAACGCCTTTACGCCACGGTTTACAAACCCGGCCCGGGCGACCCGAGCGAGTTCGACCAGGAAGCGTTCGATCATTGGGCGCGCCTCTTCACCAAAGCCGGGCTCGATCCCGCGGTGCAAATCGTCAACGGCAACAAGAAGGACAACTTCTGGATGATGGGCGACACCGGCCCGTGCGGCCCGTGTTCCGAATTGCACATCGATCTCACGCCAAACGGCGACACCAATGGTTCGCTCGTAAACGCGGGCGATGCGCGCTGCATCGAGATCTGGAATTTGGTTTTTATCCAGTTCAACGCCAACGCGGACGGAAGCTTCGTCCCGCTGCCCGCGCGCCACGTCGATACCGGGATGGGCTTCGAGCGCGCCGCGGCGATGATCCAGGGGACGAAAAACTTTACCGACTTTTCACGGCTGGTTTCCAACTACGAGACGGACGTCTTTCGTCCGATCTTCGATGAGATCGAAAAACTAAGCGTCCAGCGTTACGCTTCCACGCTCCCGAAAGCCGGCAGCACCTGCGACACCGAGCAGGAGAAAATCGATGTCGCGTTTCGCGTCATCGGCGATCACATTCGCACGCTTAGCTTCGCGATTGCCGATGGGATCCAGCCGAGCAACGAAGGCCGCGGCTACGTCTTGCGGCGCATCCTGCGGCGTGCGGTCCGCTACGGCCGCACGCTCGGTTTTCGCGAGCCGTTTTTCTACCAACTGGTCGATGTGCTCGTCCGAACGATGGGCAATGTCTTTTCCGAGCTACGCGAAAAGAAGGGAACGATCGAAGAGACGCTGAAGCGCGAAGAAGAATCCTTTAATCGCACCTTGGATAATGGCCTCGCGCTCTTCGAGGCGGAAGCAGCGCGGCTATTGAGTGACGTGGCGGCTGCGACTCCGGGGAGCGCGGGCGCCCCGCCCGCACTGTCAGGCGCCTCGCCTGACAGCCATCCGACGTCCCTCGCCCCAGGTGCCCAATACCACAAGCGCCGCCTCCCACATTTCGAACGCCCTTGGGCAAAGTATGCGGTGGCGTGGAGCACGCACGAACGGCGCGCGCTGGCGCCCGCGGAACGCGATCTGGTTCTGCAAACCATCCTGCACGACGCCGGAAAAAAGTACGAGCTCTACGCCGCGTGCGTCATGCCGGATCATGTCCACGTCCTTCTCGAGCCTCAGATTGAGAAAGATAACGAGGAGGGCAAACCGGTGTTCTTTGCTCTAGAGGGCATTTTGCAGACGTTGAAGAGCGTTGCCTCGCATCGGATCAATAAAGTCGGAGGAAAGAAAGGCGCTCGCGTGTGGGAGAACGAATCCTTCGACCGCGTGATCCGGTCGGAGCGCGATCTGGAAGAGAAGTTCCATTATATCTGTCGCAGTCCTTGGGACTCCGAGGTGGTGAAGCCGGATGAGGACTATCGCTGGCTTTGGACGTCGGATTACGCTCGGGTGTCAGGCGAGGCGCCTGCCACGGCGGGCGGGGCACCCGCGCTCCCCGGAGGGGGAACGCCGTCTTCTCGTTCGACGATCTCCGGCGCATTTGCGTTTCGTTTGTACGATGAGCAGGGCTTCCCTCTCGATCTCACGGAGCTGATGGCGCGGGAGCGCGGGCTTTCGGTGGATACTGCGGGCTTCGAGAAGTTGATGGAGGAGCAGCGTGACAGGGCGCGGAAGGCGCAGAAGAAAACGGTTGTCGAATTAGCGGAAAGCGATGCGCGTTCGGCAACGAATTTTCTTGGGTTCGAGCACGATCACACCGGCGCTGATGTGGAGGAGGTCACTTCGGTGAAGGGACGCGCGGGTGTCGTCCTAAACAATTCGGTCTGCTACGCGGAGATGGGCGGACAGGTGGGCGATCGCGGGGAGATCGAAGCAGACGGACGACGCTGGGCCATAACCGACACGCGGAAAAGCGGTAATACTTTCGTCCATTTGCTCGAGGACGAGGATGCGCCGGCGGCGGGGGATCATGTGACGGTGCGCTACAATGCGGAGCGGCGAGCGGCGATTCAGCGCCATCATTCGGTGACGCATCTCCTGCACTGGGCGCTGCACGAAATTGTCTCGAAAGAGGCGGTGCAGAAAGGGAGTTATGTGGGGCCGGAGAAGCTGACTTTCGATTTCTCGAGCGCGGCTTTGACGCGCGAACAGGTGCGCGACGTGGAGCGTTTGGTGAACGAGCGGATCGCCGCGAACGCGCCGGTCTCGTGGACGGAAATTCCGTATGGGGAGGCGAAGCAGCGCTCCGATATCCAGCAATTCTTTGGCGACAAATATGGCGACCTGGTGCGCGTGGTGCAGATCGGCGGTGAGCCTAACGAGCTGAATGGCTACTCGATGGAATTGTGCGGGGGTACGCATGTGCGCACTACGGGCGACATCGGGTGGTTCAAGATTTTAAGTGAGTCGGCGATCGCGGCGGGCATCCGGCGGATCGAGGCGGTGGCGGGCGACGAAGTCTTGAAGTGGACCGAAGCGGAGTCCGCGCGACAAAAGGAGAAATTCGAGGCGCTAACGAAGAAGAAGGCGGGCCTCTCCATGTTGCCTGAATTTACGAAGACGGATCAAGCGGCGGCAGTGCAGGCGATCGAAAATCGCGCGACGCATCTGAAGCAACTCGAGACGGAGGTGCATGATTGGGAAAAGCAGCAGGCCAAGGCGGCGGAGGGAGAGTTACGCAATCGCGCGACGACGATCGCGCATGAGCTGGTGCTCGCTAACTCCGGTGCGACTTCGTTGGTGACGGAAGTGCCCGATGCGGATGGCGCGTTGCTGCAGCAAATAGCTGACACGCTGAAGTCGAGATTTGCCGGGCCAATCGTCCTTGCCGGGTCAAAGCAAGGCCGCGTGGATTTGGTCGCGGTGGTGCCGAAGGAGCTAACCGAGAAGGTGCGCGCGAACGAGATTATCCAGCAGATCGCGCCGCTCGTTGGCGGCAAAGGCGGAGGCCGTCCGGACGGCGCTCGGGGCGCGGGCAAAGACGCGACGCAGATTCCGGCTGCGCTGGACGAGGCGCGTCGGATGATCGGGACTGCTTGAAACGCGCGGTGACGATTCGTTAGTCCGGCAACATCAAGGTAATCAGTGCGGTCGCGCCGATACCGAGCGCCAGGACCATAAGGTAGGCAAGCCCCCCGATAAGAAACTTCACAATGCTCATAATCCATCCCTGTTTGTAAACGCGGCGGATGGAGAAAAAAACGAGCACGCAGGTGGTGGAGACGAGGAGCCCGATGAGCCAGCCGGAAAGGGCGGGCACGGTGCGGTTCGCGCCCATCGCCAAGAGGACGATCAAAACCACGGCGAGGTAAACGAAACTGTGAACGTGGAGCGCGTAAACCAGGTGCTCGATGTAGTGGCGCTTTTTCCGCACGTAGAGCACCTTCAGGATAACAGCGAAAATCGGGATGCAGAAAAGCATCATGGTCGGGACGTTGCTCCGCAAGGTTTCCAGGAAGAGCTGCCCCTTGCTGCCGTCTTTGCCGATCTTGGTTTTGATGCGCTCCTCCATCCATTTTTCGAAGGGCGTGTTCGGTTTGTCGATACCGCTCCCTTCATCACCATCAAATGTGACGAAGGCGTTCTTCTGCGCCGGGGCGCTCTCGGTGGGAGTGGCGTCCCCTTCGCCAGGGGAGAGGGCCGGCAGGCGCGGGCCGATGAAGTCTGCAGCGACGGATGGCTTCGGAGTGGGCGTGGCATTGGGCACGCGCCGGAGCGCTTCCCGGGTGCGTTCGCGCTCGTCGTTGAGGCCGGCGACGGAGACGCCGGGGGGCTTCTTGACCGCGGCACGAATAATTTTCTGCTCTTCGCGCGTGAGGCTAGCTTCCGGGCTGTTCAGGCGTCCCAAGGCCGTTTGGACTTGGGCGCGCTCGTCCGCGCTCAGGGGCGAATTCGGACCGGCGAGTTTCATGAGCGTGGCGTCGAGTGCAGCGCGATCTTCGGGGCGAAATTCTAGCGCGCCGCTGGTCTGGAACGACAGGAGTTTTGCGACGAGGAAGAAGGTGATGCTGGCGAGCAGATAGAGGCGGAGAGGATGAACGAAGCGGGCGCGTTTGCCGGAGTTAAAATCGTTTGTGAGCTGCCACGGCTTGATCAAAAGGACGCCGATGGAGCGGACAAATTTCGTGTCCCAATCGAAGAATGAATCCGCGGCGTCGATCATGACCTGCATGAACGAGCGGCGGTAATCGATCGCGTGCTGGCCACATTTGGAGCAATACGGGCCGGTCAGCGGCGCCTCGCAATTCTCGCAGTGGGTCAGCACCCTTTCTGGTTTCGAGCTGCGGAACCAGCGACGACGTTTCGACCGTGAGAGCGCGTCGATCGCAGCGTCGCCGACAATGAATTCTGTGGTTTCGTCGGACATCGCTCAGCTCGGACAATGCTCTCGACACCTGCGGGAATTCAAGGAGCAAAGGTGCGGCGGGCTGTTGTGGGAGATTACAGCGCCGCCCAGACGCGATGCACGTCTTCGTGATCTTCCAGCTTCTGGAGAAACTCGCCGGTTTCTTCGCGCTCGGT
>JBDUAH010000200.1:0-4861 GCA_040004745.1 Chthoniobacterales bacterium
TTCTGCACAATATCCGCCAGATCGTCGAGGAGGCGGAGGCACTGCAGCAGCCAGGGAAGTTAGGCTTCCAGCCTGACTCGGCAGCCGGGCTTCCAGCCCGGCAAGGACAGGCTGGAAGCCTGTCCGCCGAGACAGCCAGGATGGCCGTCTTCCATGGCTTCGATCCCCACGGCGAGATCAAACAAACCCGTCGCCATCTACCCCACTGGGAGCAACCGGGCGCGACCTATTTCGTCACTTTCCGCCTCGCAGATTCCGTTCCGCAAAATGTCCTCGCGCACTGGCGAGAGGAACGCGACCAATGGCTCAGCCACCATCCGCAGCCATGGGATTGGCAAACCTCGCGCGAATACCTGCGGCTCTGCGAAGAAAGCCGGGAGGAATGGCTGGATCGCGGCCACGGCTCGTGTCTCCTAAAACAGCCTGCCGCCGCTACCATCGTGGCCAATGCGTTGCATCATTTCGATGGGAATCGCTACCTGCTCGACGCTTTCGTCGTGATGCCCAACCACGTCCACGTAATCTTGAAGCCGCTGTCGAGACACGCGCTGCCGCAAATCTTGCATTCGTGGAAATCTTTCACGGCAAATGCGCTGAACCGGGAATTCGGGCGGGAAGGTCCAGTCTGGATGGAAGAAAATTTCGACACCATCGTGCGAGATTGGGAACACCTCGCGACCGCTCGCGAATATCTGGAGCGGAATCCGGAGAAGGCAGGGTTGGAGGATGGGGGGTTCATTTTGGAAATCCGAAGTCGTCTTTTGCCGGTCGAGGAGAATCGACGGGCTGGAAGCCCGTCGGCCGAGTCCGGCTGGAAGCCTGACCTCCAGACCTTCCGGCGCGCGAAGAAAATGGGCTTCTCCGATCGCCAGATCGCGGTCGCGCGCGGCGTGACGGAAGAAGCGGTGCGCGACGCGCGGAAGGCTGCAGGCATTATTCCCACCTACCGCCTCGTCGATACCTGTGCGGCGGAATTTGAGGCCTACACGCCTTACTACTACAGCACCTACGGGAGCGAGAATGAGATGCGCCGGAGCGATCGTCCCAAAATCATGATTCTCGGCGGCGGGCCGAACCGGATCGGGCAAGGAATCGAGTTCGATTATTGCTGCGTGCACGCGGCTTTCGCGCTGCGTGAGCTGGGCTTCGAGACCATCATGGTGAACTCGAATCCCGAGACCGTGTCGACCGATTACGACACGAGCGACAAGCTCTACTTCGAGCCGCTCACTCTCGAGGACGTGCTCAATATTTACGATCAAGAGCAACCCGAAGGTGTGATCGTGCAATTCGGCGGCCAGACGCCGCTCAATCTCGCGGCCGGTCTCCGAGCCTACAATGTGCCGATCCTCGGCACGCAGCCCGAGAGTATCGAACGCGCGGAAGATCGCAAACTGTTCGCCGCCATGCTCGATGAGCTGGGCCTGCGGCAAACGCCCAGCGGCACGGCCGTAAATGCGGACGAAGCAGTCAGCATCGCTGATCGCATCGGTTATCCAGTGCTCGTTAGACCCTCATTCGTCTTGGGCGGCCGCGCGATGGAGTTGGTTTACAACGACGAAGATCTGCGGCGTTACATGAACACCGCGATCGAGGTCAGCCCGGATCGCCCCGTCCTGGTCGATCGCTTTCTGGAAGACGCGATCGAAGTGGATGTCGATTGCATCGCCGATGGCGAAACAGCGGTCATCGGCGCCATCATGGAGCACGTGCAACTGGCCGGCATTCACAGCGGCGACAGTGCGTGCGCGATTCCGACCTTCTCCTTGCCCGAAAACGTCCTCACGGAAATCTCACGTGCGACGAAGGCGATGGCGAAAGCGCTGGAAGTGCGTGGCCTTATGAATGTGCAATTCGCGGTCAAAGGAAACGACGTCTACATCCTCGAAGTAAATCCGCGTGCCTCGCGGACGGTGCCCTTCGTGAGCAAAGCAATCGGCGTTCCGCTGGCCAAACTGGCCGCGAAAGTGATGGCCGGCAAAACGCTCATCGAGTTGGGGTTCACGGAAGAAATTCTTCCGAAACATTTTTCGGTGAAGGAGCCGGTCTTTCCGTTCCTGCGCTATCAAGGCAGCGACACCGCGCTCGGGCCGGAAATGAAATCCACCGGCGAAGTGATGGGAATCGATATCGATCTCGGCCGCGCTTACGCGAAAGCGCAAATGGCCGCTCCGCCCGCGCTCCCCAAAGCAGGCAACATTTTCATCAGCGTGAAGGACACGGACAAACCGCGCGTGGTCCCTTTGGCGCGTGACTTCATCGGTCTCGGTTTCGGTATCATCGCGACGAGCGGTACTGCGGAGACCTTGGAAAAGGCCGGTGTCCCAGTGACCCGCGTTTTCAAACTGCGCGAAGGTCGACCACACATCCTCGACCGAATCAAAAACGGCGACGTCCAGCTCATCATCAACACGCCGAGCGGCAAAATCCCGCGCGAAGATGAACTCAAAATGCGCAGCGGCGCGCGTTCGATCAAGATTCCCATCATCACCACGATGCGCGCCGCGCAAGCCAGCGTGACCGGTATCCGCGCGCTCCAATCGCATGGCGTGGCCGTGCGTTCCCTCCAGGAATTTCACCAATAAACGCGCTTCTTCCCACTTATCCGCCATATCCCTTTCCGCTCGTTAGGGGCGAAAGCGATTGCGTGTTTGATGAAAACGGACGGCGCTTCTTCGATTTCTATGGCGGTCACTGCGTCTGCAGCACTGGCCACGCACATCCGAGAGTGGTGGCGGCGATCGCGCATCAGGTGAGCGAGTTGCTTTTCTACAGCACGGCCGCGGAAGTGCCGGTGCGGAACGCGGCCGCGCAAGAGCTCATCCGATTCGCCAACGGGCGTGGCGACATCGGTATGGCCTCCGTTTTCTTCTGCAACAGCGGCAGCGAAGCGAATGAGAACGCGCTCAAAGTAGCGGCGAAGCTCACCGGGCGTTACCGCTTCGCCGCCTTCACTGGTGGATGGCACGGGCGAGGAACATTGCCTCTTTCCGTGACGGACGATCCAAAAATAACCGAGCCGTACACGCCGTTTCTCGCGCCCTGCGCACGCCTGCCGTGGAACGACGAAGCCGCGCTCGATCGTTTCGATTTCAGCGAAACGGCAGCCGTGATTTTGGAACCGATCCAGAGCATGTCCGGCATCCATCCTGCAACCGACTCCTTTTTGGCGAAGCTTCGTCAGGCGACCGCCGCCGCGGGCACGTTCCTCATCTTCGATGAAATCCAGACCGGCATCGGCCGGCTCGGCTATCCTTTCGCGGCCGCGAAATATCGGGTTCAACCCGACATGATCACGAGCGCAAAAGGCATCGCGTCCGGCGTCCCGATGGGAGCGCTCCTCATGACGGAAGCGATCGCCGCGCGTCTGAAAGCTGGCGATCTCGGAAGTACGTTCGGCGGTTCGCCGCTGGCGTGCGCGGCCTTGCTCGCCACGCTTGAGGTCATCGAAGACGAAGCTTTAATGGAACGCGCGCTCGCGGCAGAGATGCAGATCCGCGAGAAGCTGCGCGGCTCTTGCGTAGAAGAGATTCGGGGCGCGGGCTTACTCTTGGGTTTGACAGTGTCGGGCCGCGCCCGGGAGCTAAAGCAGCACCTCGAAAGCGCGAGCATTCTGGTGGGGGGGAGCGCTGATCCTGATGTATTGCGTCTCATGCCGCCGCTCAACCTAAGTGATAAAGCGATCGACGCACTCGCTTCCGCGGTCGGCGATTTCGCCTAACACGCCATGAAACACGCCACGTCCTTCGCGAAGATCGGCCTCGAAAACGCGGGCCAAATTCTCAAAACCGCGCATGTCTGGAAGAAGGAACCGCATCGCCGACATCTCGAAGACAAACTGCTCGGCATGCTCTTTTTCAATCCCTCGCTCCGGACACGTGCGTCGTTCGAAGCGGTGATGCTTCGGGGTGGCGGCGGCGCGATTGTGCTCGATGCCGGCAACACCTGGAAAGTGGAGGATCGCGTCGGCGCGGTGATGGATGGCGACCGGCCGGAACATCTCAAGGAGGCGGGACCGGTGTTGAGCCGCTACGTCGATGCGCTCGGCGTGCGCACCTTCGCCGCTAACACGGACGACGAAGACGATCACGCGGATCGGATCATTCGCGCCTTCGAGGAATACGCCACCGTGCCCGTCGTCAGCATGGAGAGCGCGCGTGAGCATCCGTGCCAGGGACTGGCGGACGTGATGACGATCGAGGAAGAGTTCGGCACCGCGAAAGGCGTGCCGGTTGGCCTCACTTGGGCGCCGCACATTAAGCCGTTGCCGAAAGCGGTCCCGAATTCGTTTCTCCTTTCCGCCGCAGCGCGCGGTTGCGAAATTCGCGTGGCGCATCCGCCGGGCTTCGAGCTTCATCCCGGCGTCGTTGCGGAAGCGAAACGCTACGCAGATTCGACGGGCGGCAGCATTACGTTCGGTCACGAACAAAGCGCGGCCATACAGAACGCACGCGTTGTTTACGCTAAATCCTGGGGGCCAGCGACGGTCGCCGCGTTGCCTGCCGATGCGGTGCGTCAGCATTCCGATTGGATGATCTCGTCGAAGCAGATGGCGCAGGCCGCCGGGGACGCGATCTTCCTGCATTGCCTGCCCGTGCGACGAAACGTGGAAGTGGCCGACGAAGTCCTGGACGGCCCGTGGAGCCGAGTCACGAATGAAGCGGAAAACCGCTTTCATGTGCAGCGCGCGCTGCTTGAGTGGTTGCTGAACTAAGATGCCGACTCGCTCTCCATTCGATCCGCTGAAAGACGCTGCGAAATATGTGCGCGCGTTTCGCGACAAGCCATTCGTGGTTAAGATCGGCGGCGATATCCTGGCCGACGCCGCGATGCGGCAAAGTGTTTGCGGCCAGCTCGCGCT
>JBDUAH010000201.1:0-4836 GCA_040004745.1 Chthoniobacterales bacterium
ACGCGCGAGATTCCACCGGGATCAATGCCGAGGCACGGCAGCCGATTCATCCCGATATGCCGCACATTCCGCCCTCGTAGTCGCGTTCGTGGCTTCCTCCTCGTTCGCCGCTTTACGGCGGCTCGCGAAAACGCCGCAGCAACCGGTGCTGGAGCGCTGCGAGCTCTGTAATCTGGTCCTGCCGCCGACGCACCGGCATTTGCTGGATATGGCGTCGCGGCAGGTGGCTTGCTCGTGCGATCCGTGCGCGCTGCTTTTTCAGAGTGCAGTCGGCGCGAAGTTTAAGATCATCCCGCGCGACTCTCATGCGCTGCCTGATTTCCAGATGACGGACGGGGAGTGGGAGAGCCTGGCGTTGCCGATCGATCTGGCGTTCTTCTTTCACAACACGCCGCAGGGAAAGATGACCGCGATGTATCCGAGTCCGGCCGGGCCGACCGAGTCGCTCTTGACGTTGACGGCGTGGGAGACACTCGTTAGCCGCAATCCGGCGCTGGGTAAGATGGAGTCGGATGTGGAGGCGTTGTTGGTAAATCGAGCCGGCGCTTCGCGGGACTATTTCCTGGCGCCAATCGACAAATGTTACGAACTGGTCGGCACCATTCGGGTGCATTGGCGCGGATTGTCCGGTGGCGATGAAGTCTGGCGCGCAATTGCTGATTTCTTCGCCCGGCTCCGAAGTGAAGCGCGGAAGCTCCCGTCTTAAACCGCGCTGTGCCTGATCTCGATTTCACGATCAAGGGGGTGGAGGCGGCGGCGCACGGATTGACCCCGCTGCTCCATTTCAAACTCGGGATTTCCAATCAACCGCCGGATGAGACAATCCAAAGCGTCATCCTGCTGGTGCAGATTCAGATTGAAGCGCCGCAGCGATCTTATAGCGATGCGGAGAAACCAAAGTTAATCGATCTTTTTGGCACGCCGGATACATGGGGAACGACGTTGCGAGCGAAGCTGTGGACGTTGGCGAACACGACGGTGCGGACCTTCGAGGGCAGCACGGAGGCGATTTTGCCGGTGACGTGCTCATTCGATTTGAATGTGGCGGGAACGAAATATTTTTACGCGCTCGAAGGCGGAGAAGTTCCGCTGCTTTTTCTGTTTAGCGGGACGATTTTTTATGCAGGACCGAGCGGTCACCTTCAGGTGCAGCAAATTTCCTGGAACAAGGAATGCACCTACCGGATGCCGATTGAGGTGTGGAAGAAAATGATGGATCATCACTATCCGAACACGGCGTTTCTGACGCTGGAACGCGACGTGTTTGATCGGCTCTACGATTATAAACGGAGCGCGAACGTGTCTTCGTGGGAGCAGGCGATCGACAAGCTTTTGGATTCGAAGAAGCCCGCATGAACTCGTCCTTGCTAGAGAAGATCGTGAACGCCGTTCTTTACGAGGGCTACATTCTCTATCCCTATCGCGCTTCTTCGAAGAAGAACCGGCAGCGCTTCACCTTTGGTCGCGTTTATCCGGAGGAATACAGCGTGGCGCAGAAGGGCAGGGAGCCGTGCGCAATGCAGACGGAGGTGCTGGTGCGTGCGACTTCGTCAGAGACGGCGGTCGATTTGAGTGTGCGTTTTCTGCATCCTATGGCGCGCGAAGTTGGGATTCTGGAAGAGCCGATCGTGGAGATGCCGGGAAAGGGAGAGCCGAAGGTTCACTTGGTTAACGAGCAGTTAATCGGCGAGAAGCTCTATCAAACGTGGCAGGAATGTGTGGAGAGGGCAGTCGAGTTGCCGACGCTTTCGCCGAAGATCACGGCGGCGCGTTCGACCGAGTTCCGATTCGATGCTTCTCGCGCTTTGGAGCCGATTCGGGAGAACGGAAGGATTGCGGCTGTTTTCAATCGCCGTCAGGAAGCGTTGGCCGGAGTCGTCGAGACAGCCGTCACCGCCATCGATGATCAGGTGTCCAAGGTGACGGTTCGCATTTTGAATAGGACGCCGGTGCCGGCAGCAGAGTTGGACGATCAGGACGCGATCGTGATGCGGACCTTCGCTTCGACGCACACCGTGCTGCACATCACGGGTGGCGAATTCATTTCGCTCCTGGAGCCGCCGCCGGAATACGCGGTGGCGGCCAGTGCCTGCACGAACACGAACACGTGGCCGGTTCTGGTGGGCGAGGCGGCGAAGCACGATCGCGACACGGTGCTGTCTTCACCGATCATTCTTTACGATTACCCGCAGATCGCCCCGGAGAGCGCGGGCGATCTTTTCGATGGGGCAGAGATCGATGAGATTCTCACCCTTCGGATCATGACGATGACGGAGGAAGAGAAACGCGAGATGCGAGGCGTGGATGAGCACGCGAGAAGAATTCTAGAAAGAACGGAAGCGCTGCCGGGCGATCATCTGCTGAAGATGCACGGCGTGATGCGTCCGACCACGCCGTCGGTCCAGTTTAACGACGACTTCTTTAATCCAACGAAGAAGTTGGAGAGTGCGATCGTCGCGGGGGTGGAACTGCGGGCCGGGGACAAGGTGCGCATCTGCCCGAAGAAGCGGGCCGACATCATGGACATGGCGTTGGCGGGCAAGATAGCGACGATCGAAGCGCTGGAGGAAGACTTGGAACAGCACGTGCACTTCGCTCTCGTGGTAGATGACGATCCCGGCCGTGATATGGGGATGTTGCGGCAATCAGGTCATCGATTTTTTTATTCGGCGGACGAAGTGGAGCCGATCCAAAAAGACGAGATGTGATGAAAATCCTCGTCGCCGGAATTGGTAACATTTTCTTCGGAGATGATGCGTTTGGTTGCGAAGTGGCAAAGGCGCTCTTGCTGCGCCAACAGCCGGAAGGCGTGCGCGTGGTGGACTTTGGCATTCGGAGCTACGACCTCGCCTACGCCATGATGGACGGTCCAGACGTGACCATCTTCGTCGACGCCACGCCCCGCGGTGAAAAGCCGGGCACTGTCTCGCTGATCGAGCCGGACATTAAATCTCTCGACAATGCGGAGGGCGAGGTCGTTAATGCTCATAGCATGAATCCAGTCCGGGTTTTGCAGCTCATCCGCTCTCTGGGGGGCGAACCGGGACGACTTTACCTCGTAGGCTGCGAGCCGGCTGTGCTCGAAACCGATGATGGCGCGATGGGTTTGAGCCATGCAGTGCAGGCTTCTGTTTCCATTGCCGTAGAGATGGTCGAAGAACTCGTCGCGAGTTTGTTAGGCGGCGAATTAATTTCACGTGACGCGATTGCAGATAAGTCCGGCATCCGGTCGGCTTCGAATGAAATAATGGAGGGAAGAACATGAGTATCGCTCTTTGGGCTTGGATAATTCTTGGCGGGATCATCGTCCTAGTCGCGATCATTTCGTTGATCGCGATGATCCCGGAAATCACGCGCTATCTGAAGTTGAAGAATATGTGACTTCGGTCTTCTCCCCGTGAGAAACTTTTTAAGAATTCAGTCAGATATGTGAACAGGAAATAAGAATAGCGGCCGCAGTCGGGCAGTGAGAGGTCAGGCCGCCTAACCAACGAGAGGAATCGACGTCATGGTCATGGATTACCGAATGAAAACCCCGGAGATCGTTATGGATCGACCACCGGCAGTGAAAGAAATTCACGTTATCTGGATGACGACCGGCCTCTCCTGCGACGGGGATTCTGTTTCGATCACCGCGGCGACTCAGCCGAGCATCGAGGATCTTGTCATGGGCAACATTCCCGGGTTGCCGAAAGTGCATGTGCACAATCCCGTGATCGCCTTCGAGACGGGCGATGATTTCATGAAGTGGTGGTATGACGCCGCGGCGGGAAAACTCGATCCGTTCGTCCTTGTGATGGAAGGCTCGGTCCCGAACGAGAAGATCAAAAACGAAGGCTACTGGGCCGCGATGGGAACGGACCCCGACACCGGCCAGCCGATCACGACTAACGAGTGGATCGATCGTCTCGCTCCGAAAGCGCTCGGCATTGTTGCTTGCGGTACATGTGCGACTTACGGCGGCATTCACGCGATGGAAGGCAATCCGACCGGCGCGATGGGCCTCGCGGATTATCTCGGATGGGATTGGCGCTCGAAGGCGGGGTTGCCGATCGTAAATGTCCCCGGTTGTCCGGTGCAGCCGGACAACATGATGGAAACGCTGCTCTATCTTCTTTATCAAGTAGCGGGACTGGCGCCGCTGATTCCGCTCGACGATCAGCTGCGCCCGACGTGGCTCTTCGGTAAGACGGTCCACGAAGGCTGTGATCGCGCCGGTTACTACGAGCAGGGTGATTTCGCAAAAGAATACGGCTCGCCGAAATGCCTGGTGAAAATTGGCTGCTGGGGGCCGGTCGTGAATTGCAATGTCACGAAGCGCGGCTGGATGGCCGGCATCGGTGGCTGCCCGAACGTGGGTGGAATCTGTATTGGCTGCACCATGCCGGGTTTCCCAGATAAGTTCATGCCGTTCATGGATGCACCTCCGGGGTCCGCACTCTCCACGACCGTCGTCGGATTGTGGGGCGGAGTGCTGAGAAAACTCCGCGCCATTACCAACACCACCGTGAACAAAGAACCGAAGTGGCGACATCCGCGAGGAGAACTCACCACGGGTTACAAGCCGAAGCATTACGCCGGCAGCCGCAACTAAACCGAGGAGAAACAGAATATGCCTGAAACAATGACCTCCCCCGCGAGGGGAACTTCCGCACCGCAAGGCAATCTCGTCGAGATGTCGTGGGACCCGATCACACGCATCGTCGGCAGCCTCGGGATTTACACCAAGATCGATTTCGACGCGCAAAAAGTTGTCGAGTGCTACAGCACGTCCTCCATCTTCCGCGGCTATTCGATCTTCATGAAGAACAAGGATCCGCGCGATTCGCACTTCAT
>JBDUAH010000202.1:0-4811 GCA_040004745.1 Chthoniobacterales bacterium
TTTGGAAGAGGCGCTGCTGTTCGATCAACCCTTCGGAGCGCGCCTTCTCCGGCCGAACCCAGATTTCGTCCGCGGCAGATTCGTTGAGGACCGCCGATTTCACGCCGGCCTCTTTTTCCGTCAGCGCGCGTAACTCGCGTTTCTTTATTGCTTCGAGCTCCGGGCCGATGCGTTTCCAGTTTTCGACCCAAGCGCGCATTTGCTCGTGCGGCGACATTTTCGCTACTTCTTTCCAATCCACAAAAGAAGGATAAGGCGAATTGCGGATTGCGGAAAGCGGAATGGAGGGAAATGCGGATTGCGGATTGCGGATTGCGGAAAGCGGAATGGTCCGGCGCGCGGAAATTCAGTTGATGAAGCGATTCGCACTTCGTGTTGAAATTCGGTAGCCTGCACAACCTTGGAAATTCAAGCTGCCGATCCTTCTTCCCCTGCCCTCGCGGCGCCGGCTCGGTCGGGGCGGTCGATGTTTCGGCTCCTCGTACTCGGGCTATTTCTAGGCACGCTTTGGTTCATCCTTTGCCGACAGTTGAGCAATGAATGGTCGGCTAACGAGCAATACAGCTACGGCTGGTTTGTGCCGTTCTTTGCCGCGTTTCTTTTTTGGCTGAGGTGGGAGAAATGGCCGGCGCATGGCGGAATGCGGAGTGCGGAATGCGGTTTGGAGCGAGGGGATTTCGTTGTCCCCTCTTTCCAAAGCCAAAAACGAATAATAAATAACTGCGCAGCCGCGCTCGGCGCGCTCGCGCTGGTATTGCTGCTGCCGCTGCGAGTGTTTGAGAAAGGAGTTCCGGATTGGCGAATTCTCGGTTGGGTGCATGCAGGTTCTGTGGTGACGGTGACTCTGCTCATGCTGTGGCGGATCGGAGGTTGGCGCTGGGTCTGGTATTTCGCCTTCCCGGTCTGCTTTATTTTTGTGGCGGTGCCATGGCCAGTTTATCTGGAAGGCGGAGTCACGAACCACCTCATGCGCATCGTCGCCAGCATCGCGGCGGAGACGGTAAGCCTGCTCGGAATTCCAGTTCAATTGGAAGGCAACCTTCTCCGGTTGGCGACCGGAGTGGTCGGCGTGGACGAAGCCTGTAGCGGGGTCCGCTCGCTGCAAACTTCAATCATGATCGGCTTACTCTTCGGCGAGCTCAATCGGTTCGATCTCGTAAGGCGGGGAAGTTTGCTGGCAGCAGCGGTCGCGCTGGCACTTTCGACCAATGTGGCGCGAGCCGTTTTTCTGGTGTGGATCGCGTCGACTGATGGCCTGGAAGCGGTGAATCGCTGGCATGATTTCGCCGGCTATACGATCGTGGGGGTTGTCTTCGTTGGTTGCCTGGCCGTGGTGAGACTTTTGAAGGGCGGCTCCGATTTGTCGGTGAACCCAGAGGTGGCGGACCCCAGGGGCACCTCCTGGCGGGCGTTGCTCGCAGTGATTCCCGGTTTTGCGATTTTCAGTGCCTTGATCTGGCTCGTCGCGGTGGAAGCTGGCGCTGAACTCTGGTATCACAGCAGCGAGGCCGATTTCGCGCAGCGTCTCCGTTGGAGCGTAGCCTGGCCCAAAGCTGCCCCTGGTCTGCGCGTTCTGCCGGTGGCGCAGTTTCGGAAGACGCTCGCGTACGATGAGGGCAGCGGCGCCAGCTGGATGACAGGCAGTGGCGCGGAACCCGGATTTGCCATCTACGGCTATTTCTTTCGATGGGATCCCGGCCGCGTCAGCATCTTGAAGGCGCGGACACATCGGCCCGACCGGTGTTTACCGAACGCCGGTTGGCAACAACGGCAGGATTATGGTCTGCTGGTTTTTCGGGTTGGGGCACTGGCGTTGCCGTTCCGGCATTTTGAATTCCTGCGGCCGGGGGTGGACACTCAGCCAGCCCTTCACGCCCACGCTTTTCATTACGTCGGCCCGACCGCAGTGCGACGAGCTCTCGTAGACCATCAGGGTCCTGATCGAACCGTTCACGCGTATGGCGACGAGCTGACTGCCCTCGCGTTCCGCACCGTGATCGAGGGAGAACGTGAGCGTGGTCAGCAAGTTCTGCAGGTGACCTACATTGGCCCGCAAGTGGTCACGGCGGCCGAGGCAGAGGAACGGTTCGCGACTGATCTCGCGGCGCTCGTGCAAATTGCGCCCCGTCCGTGACGTGTCCAATCTGCTATCGTTTGCCAGTGAGCACCCTGGCGGACTAAACCGCCCGACGATAAGAATCACCAGATCCCCGGCAAATTCCGCAATCCGCAATCCGCATTTCTCCTCCCATGTCTTCCGATTTTATGCTCACCGCCGACGAGCTGCGCCAGAAACGCGCGCGGCGCCGGCGCTGGATCGTGTTGGGCGTAGCGACGGTAGCGTTGCTCACGCTGGGAGCACTCCTGGCGCGGCCGGTGCGGAACGGGATAAAGGGCTGGCAGGCTCGTCGCCATGCGGAGAAGGCCAACGCCTTGATCGAGAAGGAACATTGGAGCGATGCGCGGGCGGAGGCGGTGACGGCGTATCAACTGCGCACGACTGAACCCGCGGCCGTGCGGGTGGTGGCGCGTTTTCTTTCTCGCACTCGTCAGCCGCAAGGCTTGGAGTTTTGGGACCAACTCGCGAAGCTTGAGCCGCTCACGGTCGACGATCTGCGCGATGAAGCTGCGCTGGCTTTGGTCGCAGGTGAACCGTCGCGCGCGGCACGAGCGGTTGCCGCCCTAACGAATGGTGAAAAAGCGACGCCCACCCCGCGCGACTGGCTGCTGGCCGCACAGGTGCATCTGCAGCGGCGCGCCAATGATCAGGCGCAGCTGGCGGTGCAAAAAGTTCTGACGTCCCCGACCGCGACCCGCCGCGAACAACTGCAGGCCACACTTCTGCAAGCGCAAGCGAGTGGCGGGACTGATCCGGAGGCCGCGCGCAAGACTCAGGGCGAAGTCCTGGCGCGATTGGCGAAATTCGCCGAAGACAAAGACGATGTGGCGCTAGACGCGCTCGTGCTCCTGACCCAGCGCGCGCTCGGCACCACCGACGAAACCGCGCCCATTTCCTCCGCGGACTTGATCGCGCGTCTCGATCAGCATCCGCTGGCGCACGCGCCGCAGAAGCTGCTGGCCATCGATCTAAAGATCAAAGGGCAGCCCGGGGAAAAAGATGCACTGATCGCGGGCGCGATCGCGCAATGGCGCAACGGCGACGCCGAAGACGTGAGCACGCTTGCGACATGGCTGAACGGCAAAGGCGAACACCAAAAAGTTCTCGACGCTATTCCAATCGCGAAGGCAGTGCAGAGCCGCGAAGTCTTTTTGCAATACATGGATGCGCTGGGCGCGCTGGACCGATGGAGCGAGATCAAGCAACTGCTCGAGAGTGAACGTTTCCCGCTCGATCCCTCAATGCAGCGGATGTATCTGGCCCGCTGCAACACGCAGCTGGGCGAAACCACTGCAGCGGAAAACAACTGGAAACGCGCGCTGGAAACCGCGGCGGGCGATTTGCAAAAACTGATGACGCTGGCGCCGTATGCGGAAAAAAACGGGAACCTTGAAATCGCCGAGATGGCCTACAACCAGGCAGCCACGACCGCGCCGAATCTGCGCGCGGCGCACGAGGGCCGGCTGCGGATCGCTTCCAGCCGACACGAGACGGAGAAGATGCACAGCATCCTCAAGGAAATGCTCAAGAACTGGCCTAACGATACGGCGATTCAGAACGACGAGGCATATTTGCGGCTGTTGCTCCTCGTGGATTCGGAGCCAAAAGCTGACAGCCTGAAAACTGAAACGCTGAAATCAGAAGGGGACCAAGAACTGATTACCGTTGCCCAACTGGCGGAGACGTTGGTGGAGCGCGAACCCGCCAGCTTGCCGCACCGCACCTTGCTGGCGTTGGCGCGGTTAAAGCAAAACCGGCCGGCGGAGGCGTTGAAAGTTTACGAGAACATCCAGACACCCGAGCGCGCGCTCACGCCTTCCGCGCTGGCGGTGCACGCTGCCGTGCTCGCGGCCAATAGCCATCCCCTGGACGCTCACAAGGAGGTAGAGCAAATACCGCAGGAGCAACTGCTCCCGGAAGAAAAAGCGCTGATCGCGGATCTGTAGAACGCGCGAGCCCGCGCTACGGTCATTGGCTTTGGCATGCTGAGATTCGCCAGTGCTTTCGGTCGCCGATTTTTTGCCAGAAAGAAATCGAACACTGCGCCTTTGCGCGAAAAGTTCGGCGCAAATAGCGGAGAAACCGGCGCTGACTTTTCTTGACGGATTCCTTGTGGCTTGGGACGCTGCCGGAGACGCAGCTCGCACCATCGAAGAGGAAATTATTTTGGAATACACTGACGCACCTTCAGCCGAAACCCCAGCGCTAACGGATGACACGATGGCGTGTCCGCTGTGTGGGCACGTTCTGCCGGCGGACGCGGCGAGTTGCAGTCATTGTGATTGGAGGCGCGAGAGGCGCGGATCGGAGGTGGACGGCAAAGCGAGCGACATCGTCGCAGTGTTGCTCAGCATTCTCCCGGGTCTCGGTCATATCTATAAGGGGCACCGCCACGTGGGACTGTTGCTCATGTTCCTCGGCACGCCGGCCGCGGTCGGCGGTGCGCTCCTGCTCGCCACCGGGACAGCTGGCTTCGGGGTGATGATTCTGCCGGTCTACTGGCTTTGCGTGATGGTGCATGCTTATGCGATTCACGATCGGATTCAGCCGGGCAGGACCGACGAGGGCGAAGAATACTAACGCCGCTGGGCGTTTGCAGCTCTAACGCGCCGCCAAACTGTCATCCCGAGCCGCGCAGACGGCCGAGGGATCTCACGGTCGGGCGGTAGTGTATGAAAAACGGGAGGCCGCT
>JBDUAH010000203.1:0-4807 GCA_040004745.1 Chthoniobacterales bacterium
CGGGACAAAATTGGATTCCAATTTGCAGTCCCAAAATGTGCAAGAACACAACTCCGTGCAGCTTTTGCTGTGGGAGCCCCGCTTCTGGCGGGCCGATAAATTAGGCGCACTATCCGGCACGTCAACGCGCGAAACGCATTTTTTTTGAAAAAATTTCTCCGGCGTGGAAATCCCGGCGTGCCAGAGAGGGAAAATCACCCGAGCGACCGCCGTTCGCACTGTCCGGGGGGCCCCAATTCCGCTCGAACATTTGCCCTCGCGCCAGCCGCCTCAGCGCCTACCTTCCGCACGTGAACCGTCCCGATGGCCGTACGCCCGATCAAATCCGTCCCGTCTCGTTCGACCTCGGCGTCGCGCCGCACGCCAGCGGCTCTGTCCTCGTGGCAATGGGGCAGACGCGCGTCATCTGCAGCGCTATGATCGAAGAGGGCGTCCCGCGCTGGATGCGCGAGCAAAGCGTCACCGGCGGCTGGCTCACCGCCGAATATTCTATGCTCCCGTATTCCACTCGCCCACGGAAGCCGCGCGATATCGCGAAGGGCAAACTCGACGGGCGCAGCAGCGAGATCCAACGCCTCATCGGCCGTTCGCTCCGCGCCGCGATCGATTTGGAAAAAATCGGCCAACGAACCATTTGGGTCGATTGCGACGTCCTCCAAGCCGATGGCGGCACGCGCACCGCCGCGATCACTGGTTCGAGCCTGGCCCTCGCCATCGCTTGCGAAAACCTGATTGCGCAGAAAAAGCTCGCGCGCTCCCCGATGCGAAACCTCGTCGCCGCGATCAGCGCCGGCGTGCTCAATGGCGCGCCATTGCTTGACCTCAACTACGAGGAAGACAAATCAGTCACCGTCGATTTTAACTTCGTGGCCACCGAGGCCGGCGAATTCGTCGAGCTGCAGGGCTCCGGCGAAGAGGCCACTTTTTCGCTAGAGCAACTTGCCGCCATGCTCGAGCTCGGGAAGAAAGGAATCGCCGCATTGATCGCCGCCCAGCGCCGCGTCTTGGCAGATTTCACCGTGCAAGCCGCCTAGTTCGTGCTAGGGAAACCCCCGGCCGCTCGCCATCCACTATGAAAAAAGCGCTCATAACCGGTATCACCGGACAGGACGGAAGTTATCTCGCGGAATTGCTCCTCGAAAAAGGCTACGAAGTGCACGGCATCATCCGCCGCGCCAGCACCTTCAACACTGCCCGCATCGACCATCTCTATGCCGACCCGCACATCAACGGCGTGAAAATGTTCCTGCACTACGGCGACCTGAGCGACTCCGTGAATCTCGTGAAGCTCCTCTACGATTTGAAGCCGGACGAAATTTACCACCTCGCCGCGCAAAGCCACGTCCGCGTCAGCTTCGACATCCCGGAATACACTTCCGATGTCACTGGCGTCGGCACCATTCGCATCCTCGAAGCGATGCGCGAGACTGGCATCAAACCCCGCTTCTACCAAGCGTCCAGCAGCGAGATGTTCGGCAAAGTGCAAGAGGTCCCGCAAACGGAGACGACACCCTTCTGGCCGCGCAGCCCCTACGGTGTCGCGAAAGTCTTCGCCTATTGGGCCACGGTCAATTATCGCGAAAGCTACGACCTCCACGCCTCCAACGGCATCCTCTTCAACCACGAAAGCCCCCGCCGCGGTGAAACCTTCGTCACGCGCAAGATTACCCGCGCTGTCGCTGCGATTAAGCTCGGCCTGCAAAAAGAACTCTTCCTCGGCAACATCGACGCGAAACGCGACTGGGGCTACGCGCCCGACTACGTCGAAGGCATGTGGCGTATCCTCCAGCACGATGGCGGCGGCGACGATTTCGTGCTGGCCACCAACGAAACCCACACCGTCCAGGAATTTTGCGAAGTGGCCTTTGCCCGCGCCGATCTTGATTGGAAAGAATTCGTCAAACACGACGCCCGCTACGAGCGCCCCGCCGAAGTCGAGCTCCTCATCGGCGACCCCGCCAAAGCGAAAAAGCTGCTCGATTGGGAACCCAAAGTCCGCTTCGCCGAACTCGTGCAAATCATGGTCGATGCCGACATCGCCGCGCTCTCCTCGCGTTCCGCGCAGGAGCAATTAGGCAGACTGCCGTAAGCGGAAAGGCGACACTCCTGTCGCCAGTCGCACGATTCGAGCGAAAGGAGTTTTCGCTACCGCGCCGCGTTATCGTCGCCCGGCTGTGCTGCCACGGCGACCTCCGCGGCCGGTGCCAGCGCAGGCACCATCGCTGCGAGCGGCGCATTGAGAATGCTCACCCGCGCGCCCTGCCCCACCACCTCGTAGAGCTGCACCACATCGCGCGAACGCATCCGGATGCAGCCATAGCTTGCCGGCCGTCCCACGTTCCGCTCCTCCGCCGTGCCGTGAATGTAAATCAGCCGCCCGTGTGCATTCGCGTTTTGCCGTTCCCGCCCCTTTAGCCAGAGAATCCGCGTCACGATCGGATCCCGCCCCGGCGCGTCCGGCGCCAGGATTTCACCCGTCCGCCGTCGGCTCTTGAAGACCGCGCCAAGTGGCGCGCCTCCACCAATTTTGTCGGCAATTTCCATTTCGCCCAGTGGTGTTCCCCGGCTCCCCGGCACATCGCTCAGCGCGAATTTCGAAGTCGAAACCGGAAAAGTCGCTATCAGCTTCCCTTCATCGAGAAGGGCCAGCCGCTGCTCCGGCACACTGATCACCACGTGATGTCGAGTGTCCGGAGACACGCACGACGCGCCCCAGACCAGCACGGTGATGGAGAACGCGGTGCGGAGGAAAAAGCGGAAATAGAGTTTGGCCATCGCGTGAATCCAGAATCACTCCGATCCAAGGCTCTGGCAACGATCAGTCCGCCGCGCAGTTCGAATGCCGGCGTCTACGCTCAGCGCAGACGGTTTCGTCGCACGGTTTCGGCAAAGCGCTGATCGGGCCGAAGGCCGTCGCAGATGGGATCGCATTGCAAGAGCAAGGCGAAGACGTTGCGTCCGGCGCAGGCGCGCTTCCCGGCTCAATCGTTTGGCGGTGGAGGCGACGAGCTGGACTTCTCTCCTGTTCAATAGCGCGTCGCCGGCTCAGGCGCGGCGAGGATTTTCTGGAAACGCGGATTACTGCGGAGCGAGTCCCACTCCCAGCGCAGACGCATTTCTGCCAGGGTCATGCCGGGCGAAGATTCGGAGTTAGAAAGCGCGCCGTCGGGAATGGAAAGCAAACGTTCGATCAGGGTGATTGCCGAATCTTGTTCTCCCACGAGGGCGTAGACCAGGGCCAGATTGGCCGCCCAGGATGAGCCGTGAAATGCATTCTGGCTTTCCGGTTCGAGTTCCATGGCTGTGCGACTTTCCCGGATGGCGTCCTCCTTTCTCCCCATGTAGGCGTAGAGTAATCCGAGGCCGGCACGGCGGTTCGCATCGTCGGGGTGATCCCGCACCGAGACTTCAAGCGCAGGCAGGGCCGCGCTAAGATAACGTTCGGCCGACGCGCGGTCGCCGCGGGCGAGGGCGGTGCGTCCTTGATAAAGTGTTTTTGGGCATTCCCTAATCTCGAAAAAGTTTTCGCCTTTGAACTCGCTCAAGATATTTTCTGCTGTCGTGTAGTCGCGGTCCATCATCGCCAGATCCCAGCGCTCCAGACCCTCGATCCCTCCTCGACTATTGGGAGTGCCTTGCAGGATTTTCATTCCAGTGAATGGATCGGCGTTGCGAAGCACTTCCAGGCCCGCAAGTGCCATCTTGGCAGCAACGTCTCCGGGCTCAAGCTCCAGGACATGCCTGAACCGGTTGGTCGCCGTCACCCAGTCGCGCAAATAGAGGTAATTCCTGGCGGCGGCGAACGTGAACCCGGCGTTGCGCGGATCGAGCGACAGAGCGCGATCAAAACTGGCCAACGATTCACGCCAGCGTCCCTGTCGGCGATAAAGACCCGCGATATAGGTATAGACCTCGGAATTGTTAGGAGAAGTGGCCGCCGCGATTTCAAATTCCCTCAGCGCCGCGCCGTATTCTTTGTCTGCCAGGTAAAGGCAAACACCCAGAGCCATGTGGCCTTCGCTCAAGCTCGGCGACAAGCGCAAAGCTTCTTCGGCTTGGGCGCGCGCCTTCGCCTTTCGCTCATGATATTCGCCCTGACTTGAGATAACGCTGTTGAGACGGGAAGCGCGCGCGTAGGCCAAGGCAAAGGTGGGATCAATCGCCGTGGCCTGCACGCAAAGCTTTTCCGCTGCGTTCTCATCCTTCGTTCCAAGAGCGGTGAGATACAGCACATAAGCATCAGAGTTAGTCGTAGGCTCGACACCTAACCGGGCTTTTTCTTCCGGCGCCAGCGTCGCTTTCAGAGCCACCGCGATTTGGGTGGCGAGCTCGCTTTGCAGGTCGATCGAATCGGCCACGGTGCGGTCGTAGCGCTCCGCCCAGAGGTGCCGATCGTTACGCGCGTCGATCAACTGGATGTTAACGAGCACGCGGGTGCCCGCGCGCCGGACGCTCCCTTCGAGAAGTTTGGCCACGCCGAGCGCCCGGCCGATCGCCTGGATATTGCGGCCGTCGGCATTTTGATAAGCCATCACGCTCGTGCGGCTGATGACTTTCAGATCGTGAATCTGCGCGAGGCTCGTGAGCAGGTCTGCCTGAATCCCCGCGCCGAAGCCGGACCTATCTCTGTTGTCACTCAGGTCTTCGAATGGCAGGACGGCGATGCTTTTCTCTTTCACATCGGTGGCGGCCGGCTCAGATGCATTAGGTGCCACCCGGGCGAGCAACGCTTCGAAGCGCGGATCGCCGCGCAGCGAGTCCCAATCAGGGTCCAGCTTCAAATCGGCAGGATCGAGGGTGTAAGTCT
>JBDUAH010000021.1:0-16279 GCA_040004745.1 Chthoniobacterales bacterium
CGAGCACATGACGATCCAGCTCGAGTGCGGGGACGAAGGTTGCCTCTGCGCGCAAGAAGGGGCGCACGTGGTGTAGGCACTCGTTTAGGCAATCGGCGCACGCGCCTGTCATCCTGAGCGAAGCGCAGCGGAGTCGAAGGATCTCCCCGTCGAGCTGGCGAATACGCTGCTACCTTTTCGCGTTGCCGTCAGAGCAATTGTGAGATCCTTCGACCGTCCTTCGGCGGCTCAGGATGACTCGTGTGAGCGCGTGTCCCGAGAGAGGGAAGCGCGTTCTGCGTTGGACGTTCCTCCTCGGACGCTGGAACTTCGTAGCTTGCACGCATTCCGATATCTCAACGGCAGTCTGCATTGCGAAAATGTGGACCTTGCTCGGGTGGCGCAGGAGCACGGCACGCCGCTCTACGTCTATAGCGCGGGCACCATCCTGGATCACTACCGGCGGCTAGATGCGGCGCTGAGCGAGCTCGATCACCTCATCTGCTATGCGGTGAAGGCGAATTCGAACCGCGCCATTCTGCGCCTGTTGCGCGATGAAGGCGCGGGCTTCGATATCGTTTCCGGCGGGGAACTGTTTCGCGTCCGCGCCGCGGGCGGCGAGGCGGCGCGGTGCACGTTTGCCGGGGTCGGAAAGTCGCGGGAGGAAATCGCGGAGGCGCTCGACACTGGCGTCTTCTGTTTCAACGTCGAAAGCGAGGCGGAGCTGGAATACATCAACCGCATCGCGGCCCACAATGGCGTGCGCGCACCGATCGCTCTCCGCGTGAATCCGGATGTGGAAGCCGGCTCGCACAAATACGTCTCGACCGGCCGGAGCGAGAATAAATTCGGGATCGCACTCGGGCGCATCGCGCAGGTCTACGCAGCGGCCGCGCGCATGTCGCATATCAAAATTCGCGGAGTGCAGATGCATATCGGATCGCAAATCACGCGGGCGCAGCCGTTCGCGGAAGCGATCAAGAAAATCGCGCCGACGGTGCTCGAGTTGCAGGATCGTTACGCGATCGAGTTTCTCAGCATCGGTGGCGGGATGGGGATCGTTTATCACTCCTCGTTCGCGAGCGGGCGTGGCGATTGGTGGCGCGACGAGACGAATAGCGAGGCGAAAGACGCACTTACGATCGATGAATATGCGGCCGCGATTGTCCCGCCATTGAAGCAACTCGGCGTGCGCATTCTCTTGGAGCCGGGGCGGTTTCTGGTCGGGAACGCTGGCGTCTTGCTGACACGCGTCCGCTATTTGAAGCAGGCCGAGCAGAAGAAGTTCGTGATCGTGGACGCCGGCATGAACGATCTCATCCGCCCTGCGCTGTATCAGAGCTATCACGAGATTGTCCCGGTGCGGGAGCCGGCGTCGGCGGTGCGCGAAAGGGTGGATGTCGTGGGGCCCGTCTGTGAAAGCGGCGATTTCTTCGCGCAGGAACGCGCGTTGCCCGAATTGCAGGAAGGCGATCTCGCGGCCATCATGAGCGCGGGCGCGTATGGCTTCGTGATGGCTTCGAATTACAACTCACGCCCTCTCCCAGCCGAAGTGCTTGTGCAGGGCGACCACTCTTCTCTCGTCCGCGAGCGCCAGACCTACGCCGACCTCGCGCACGGCGAACGGGATTTCCTAAAAATTCCTGCCGCGCTTTGACCTCTGTGCCTCTGTGGTAACATCGTCTCCGCCCCCACAAAAGTTGCGGTTTTCCCGAATGCGCATAAATACTGCTCTTCCAAACACCGTGAAACGCTTCCCGCTCTTCCTTTTCGTTGTTCTCTTGCTCCTGGCCGGCACCATGCCAAGTCGCGCTGCGAATGTCACTCCAGAGTATGTCCTCCTCGTCGGCGGCCCGTCTCTGATGAAGTGGGAGAAATACAAAGGCCCGCTCGCGCACGATCATTGGTGGGCAAATTTCGTCCGTGCGGCCCGCATTCGGACCGAGCAGTTGCGCGAAAAATACGGCCCGGATGCGAAGATTACGTGGCTGGTTTACAAACAGGGCTACGTCGATCGGTCCGCGCAGGAGAACCAGGATCTCCTGGGCTTTCTCGATTCAGTGCGCACGACGTTTAACCTCAATCTGGTCTATTTTCGCGACGGAAATGACGTGATCAATTACCTTAACAACGGCCAGCCACGTGATCAGGTGAAGGTGGCCTTCTTCGAATACTTCGGCCACTCGAACAAGGCCTGTTTCATGTTCGACTACAGCAGTAACGTGGACAGTTCCTCGAAATCGTTCCTGCACCAGAGCATGCTGGTCGGGATTAAAAAGTCTTCCTTCACCAAAGATGCGGAGGTCCGCAGTTGGGGTTGCCACACCGGCGAGATGATGTCACAAAAATGGCGTCAGGCGGTGGGAAACAAGATGTGGGGCGTGGTCGGGAAGACGCAGTATATGACCCACGAGTTGCCGGTCATCGCCACGCCGCCGGGCGGCAAGTGGACCTACTGATTTTCGCCTTTTAAATTGCGGCACCGCCGCTCGTTCCTTACGGTGCTCGCGATGGATTTCGACAAGCTCCACGCGCTCTATCACCAGCCGCTGTTCGATCTGATTTCGCAGAGTCGCGAGGTGCATCTACAACATTGGCGCGGCGAGCAGGTACAGCGTTGCAGTCTGCTCAGCATCAAGACGGGCGGCTGTAGCGAGGATTGCAGCTACTGCGCGCAGAGTGCGCATTACTCGACCGGACTGGAGCGCGAAGATTTGCTCCCGATTGCTGAGATTCTCACATCGGCGAAACAGGCGCGCGCGCAGGGGGCGACACGATTTTGCATGGGCGCCGCTTGGAAAGGCGTTCGCGATGGAACACCAAAATTTGAGCAAGTGTTGGAGACTGTGCGCGAGGTCGGGCAGCTCGGGATGGAGGTCTGTGTCACGCTGGGGCAGATCGGATCGGTCGAAGCGCGGAAGCTCCGCGAGGCTGGCGTGACCGCTTACAATCACAACATCGATACCTCGCCGGAGTTCTACCCGGAGATCGTAAGCACGCATACTTTTGAGGATCGGCTGCAAACGATCGCCGCGGTGCAGGAAAGCGGGATGTCCGTTTGCTGCGGCGGCATCATCGGCATGGGAGAATCGCAGGACGACCGCCTGCGCATGCTGGAAGTGCTGAGCAACTTCGATCCGCCACCGGAGAGCGTGCCGATCAACTGCCTCATGGCCATGCCGGGCACGCCGTTGGGCGATCAACCACCGGTGGGCATTTTTGAACTCGTTAGGCTGATTGCGGTCACGCGGCTGGCGCTGCCAAAAGCGCGCGTGCGCCTGGCCGCTGGGCGAACACGACTGAGCAAGGAAGGCCAGGCGCTGTGTTTCTTCGCGGGCGCGAATTCGATTTTCTACGGGGATAAATTGCTTACCGCAGAGAACCCCGCGGCCGATTCCGATGTCGCCCTGTTAAAAGAGCTCGGCTTGCATATCGACGCCCCAAGGAGCGGCGCTCTCGAGGCCGCCGCTTTCGCTTAAAGAAACGGGGCGGCCAGGAGAGCGCCCCTCCTTGGTTACAGCGCGTCGGCGATTTCTTTCAGGAACTCCGGGCCCCGGTAAATGTAACCGGTGTAGATCTGCACGAGGGACGCGCCAGCGGCCATTTTTTCGCGCGCATCTTCGCCCTTCATGATGCCGCCGACGCCGATGATCGGCAATTCCGTGCGCGCCTTGATCGCACGCACAAAGTCGGTCGAGCGCGCGCGCAAAGGCGCGCCACTCAAGCCGCCGGCTTCGTCGCGGGCACCGAGAACGGCGTGGTCGAGTGTGGTGTTGGTGGCAATGATCCCCGCGATCTCTTCCCGTTCACAGGTCGCTATAATTTGTGCGAGTTCGGCCTCGCCGAGGTCGGGCGCGATCTTGAGTAGAAGCGGTTTCGTCGCACCTCGATTTTCCTCGCGCAGTTGGCGGAGAAGCGGGCCGAGCGAGTCGTTGCCCTGCAACGCACGCAAGCCAGGCGTGTTCGGCGAGCTCACGTTGATCACGATGTAGTCGGCGAACTGACGAAGCCGACGAAACGAATGAAGGTAATCTTCCGCCGCCTGGTCGAGCGGGGTGGTTTTCGATTTCCCGAGATTGATCCCGACTGGGATTTTCGGCCAGCGGCCGCTCGCGCGCAGTCGGCTCAAGCGCGACGCGACCGCGTCCGCGCCATCGTTATTGAATCCGAGTCGGTTTACGAGCGCGTGCTGTTCCGGATAGCGAAAGATGCGCGGCTTGGGATTTCCGGGCTGCGCTTTCGCAGTCACGGTGCCGATCTCGATGAAGCCAAATCCAAGCGCTTCCCAAGCCGGCAAGGCCACGCCGTTCTTATCGAACCCCGCAGCGAGTCCGATGGGATTCGGGAAGTCCAAACCGAAAACGCGCACCGGTTTCGGCGGCGGCTGAAAACGACGCAGGACGGTGAGGAGAGGCGGAAAGGACGACGCGAATCGCAGGAAGTTAATCCCTACGTGATGCGCCTGTTCGGCGTCCATCGCGAAGAGTCCAGGGCGAAGAATCCGCTCGTAGAAGGACGCGTTCACTTGCCGATGCAGAATTGGGAGAAGACGGAATCGAGAATCGCATCATCACTCTCCGCGGCGATCACTTCCGTCACCGCCGCAAGCGAGGCACGGAGATCGAGCGCCACATATTCGAGAGAATGATTCTCGGCAAAAGTAGCGTCCGCGTGTTTGCAAGATTCCCGCGCACGGCGCAGGCAATCGCGGTGTCGAGTATTGATCGCGATCGAATTCTCCGCCTGCAAATTCCCGGCGCTGATGCGCGCGAGAATCGCTTCGTCCAACCCGGCAAGACCGCCATCCGTCAGGCAAGAAATGCGCAGAGCCTTAGAGGATTCCCAATCTCCGTGCTCCGAGAGGTCAGACTTATTCAGAAGCAGCAGCTCGGCGACTCCCTGTTCTTCAGCGAAATCCTTCGGCCGCGGCGCACTGGCGTCGGACAGATGCAAAACCAGATCGGCGGCCTGACGCGAGCGCTCCGTCCGCTCCATCCCGGCGCGCTCCAACGGGTCATTCGTCTCGCGTAATCCGGCAGAATCCACCAGCCGCACTGGCACTCCGCGCAGATTGATCACTTCCTCAATCGTGTCGCGGGTGGTGCCGGGAAGATCGCTCACGATCGCGCGTTCGTAGCCTAACAAGCGGTTCAGCAAGCTCGACTTTCCAGCGTTCGTCGCTCCATAAATCACGACGCGCACACCTTCCCGCATGATGCGGCCGCGTTCCGCGGTCGCGAGCAGCGAATCCATTTTTCCGCGCACCTCGCCGAGACGGGCGCGCAAAGTTTGCCGGCTATCCGGAGTCAAATCTTCATCGGGGAAATCGAGCGAGCCTTCGATTTGCGCGAGTAACGCGATCAGCTCATCGCGGATCGCGCGGATGGTCTCGCCGAGGCGTCCTTGCAGTTGTTCGGTCGCCGCGCGCAGAGCGAGATCAGTCGTGGCCCGGATCATATCGATGACCGCTTCGGCCTGGGTCAGGTCCATCTTGCCATTCAAAAAAGCGCGCTCCGTGAACTCTCCCGGACGCGCCGCTCGTGCTCCCGCGCGTAGACACACACCCAGCACGCGCGCCGTCAGGAGGATTCCTCCGTGGCAACTGATCTCCACCATATCTTCGCCGGTGTAACTCCGCGGTGCGCGCTGAACGGCGACCACCGCCTGGTCAATCACTTCGCCGTCGTCGACCAGCTCCGCCAGGTGCTGGAAGTGCGAGACGTAGGTGGAGGGCTTTTCCTTTCCGCGCACCATCTGATCCGCGACCGCGAGCGCGTCTTCCCCGGAGAGGCGGACCAACGCGATGGCCCCTTCGCCGGAGGGCGTGGAGATGGCGGCGATGGTGTCGCTCTGGACTGGCGCTTCTTTATTCAACCTCGCGCAGTCTCGCTCAATCTTGGCCAGTCGTCGGCTTCGGGAATGCGGCCCGCAGAATCTCGCGCAAGGCCTCGGCGCACTTTCGGTTTTCCTCCATCGTGCCGATGGAGATGCGCACCCATTCCGGCAAGTGATATCCCTTCAAGGCGCGGACAATCACGCGCCGTTCGAGCAAGGCGCGGAACATCGCGACGCCATCGCCCACGCGCACCAAAAGGAAATTGGCCGCGCCCGGGATGTATTCGAGCCCCATCTCTGCGAACTGCATTTGAAAAAAAGCGCGGCCTTCATCGGTGATGCGCTTGGTTTCGCGCCGGTGCTCGTCGTCTCCGAGAGCCGCCACGGCACCGATCTGCACGAGGCCGTTCACGTTAAACGGCTGCCGCGTCTTTTGCAGGATCTGGATCAAAGTCGGATGCGCCATCCCATAGCCGAGCCGCAACCCGGCCAGGCCGTAAATTTTCGAAAAGGTGCGGAGCACGATCACGTTCTCGCGCTCGCGGATGTATTGCAGAGTATCGGGCGGATTATCGACGTATTCGAAATAGGCCTCGTCAAACGCGACCACAACCCGCTCCGGCAGGCCGTCCATGAAACGGTCGATCTCTTCCTGCGTCAGCAAAGTGCCGGTCGGGTTGTTCGGATTCGCAATGAAGATGAGCCGGGTCCGATCAGTGATCGCTTCTCGCATCGCGTCGAGATGATGGCGCAAATCCGGGCTTGGCGTTTCCACCGTCCGCGCGCCGAAGACGGCCGCGATCAATTTGTAGGCAATGAAAGCGTGCTCGCTCGTGATGATCTCGTCGCCGCGGTTCAGAAAGGCGTGGCCGAGGAATTCGAGAACTTCATTCGAGCCGCTCCCGAGAATGATATTTTCGCGCGCCACGCCGAGCTTTGCGGCGAGCGCTTCGCGCAGATAATAGCCGCCACCATCGGGGTAGAGATGCGTGTGTGGGAGCGCGTCGCGCATGGCTTCCACGGCTTTCGGCGAAGGGCCCAGCGGGTTCTCATTCGAGGCCAGTTTGATGATGCTAGAGGCATCAGCGCCCAGTTCGCGCGCGGTTTCCTCGATCGGCTTCCCCGGTTCGTAAACGGCGAGGTCGCGCAATTGCGGGTTGGCGTGGTCCCAGATCGAACTCATGGCGCGCAGCTTAGCGGATGTAGCGCAAGCTTCCAGCTTGCTGATCGAGGGGTTCGCAAGCTGGGAGCTTGCGCTACCTTGCCGACATGAGCAGCCTCCAGTTCCTCCTCGCCGAGACGCACATTTTCGGGATTGCGATTCACCCGTGGAAAATCGTGGGTTTGAGCGGCAGCGTGATTTTCGGGATCCGCTTTTTGATTCAATGGATCGCCTCGGAGCGCGCCCGAAAGAGCGTGATCCCATTCGGCTTTTGGGAATGCAGCGCTGCCGGTAGTATTTTGACGCTGCTCTACTTCGCGGTTTACCAACGCGACTCGGTCGGCGTGATCATGACCGCGTTGCCGCTGCCGATCTATTTACGAAATCTCTATTTCCGCTACTCGCACAAACACCCGAAGCATCCCGGCAACGAACCGCGGCCAGCGGAGTAAACCTCCATGATCACGCCGGAAAAAATCATTTACCTCGATAACAACGCGACCACGCAACTCGACCCCGCCGTCGTCGAGGAAATGCTGCCGTTCCTCACGCATTACTACGGCAACCCGTCTGGCGGCTATCGCTTTGGAGTGCAGGTGCGCGAGGCGATCGAGCTTGCACGGGAGCGGGTCGCGGCGTTGCTCGGCTGCGCTTCCTCGGAGATCGTGTTCACGAGCGGCGGCACGGAATCGGATAACATCGCGCTTAATTCCGCTGTGCAACTCGATCCGGCACGGCGTCACATCGTCACGACGGCGGTGGAGCACAGCGCGGTCCGGAAACACTGCGACCATCTCGCCACGCTCGGCTACGAACTAACGACAATCGGCGTGGACGCCGAGGGGATTCTCGACCTCGCCGAATTGGAAGACGCGATCAGGCCAGAGACGGCGCTCGTTTCTGTAATTTGGGCGAATAACGAAACCGGCGTCCTGTTTCCGATCGAAAAGATCGCCGCGCTGGCCCGACAGAGACGCGTCTTGTTTCACACTGATGCCGTGCAGGCGGTGGGCAAGATACCCGTCCGACTCGGAGAGGTGTCGGCTAATTTCTGCTCGGTCTCCGCCCATAAGCTGCATGGCCCCAAAGGCGTCGGCGCCCTTTATGTGAATCGCCGTTCGGCTTTCCGTTCTTCCACTTTTGGCGGCGGGCAGGAGAACAAGCGCCGCGCCGGAACGGAAAACGTGGCCTCGATTATCGGCTTCGGAAAAGCCGCGGAGATCGCGGCGGCAAAACTCGCTGAGGAACAGAAACGCGTTCGCGCGATGAGGGACCGCTTCGAAGCGGGCGTGCTCGCAGCAGTGCCCGAGTCGTTTGTGAACGGAAATCGCACGGATCGCTTGCCGAATACCTCCAGCCTCTCGTTTGCCGGCATCGAATCGGACGCCATCCTCGTCCTGCTCGATCAGCAAAACATCTGTTGCTCAGCCGGCTCCGCTTGCCTCACCGGCTCACTCCAGCCCTCCCATGTCCTCCGCGCGATGAACTTGAGCGAAGAGCGTCTGCGCGGCAGCCTGCGTTTCTCCTTTGGGCGTTTCAACACCGAGACCGAAGTCGATCGCGCGCTTGAGATCGTGCCGCGAGCCATTGCGAAACTGCGTGCTCTTTCCCCGCGCACCGCGGTCGTAAGCGCTTCGTCGTAAGTTCCATCCGGTCGCTTTCGCCTTCGGAAACGATTCACATCACAATGGCTGCACGCGCGAAGAAAAATCGATCCTCCGAATGGCTCGGACAAACCAAAGGCAAGTTAACCGTCGGCGAGTGGATCTCTGTCGCGCTGGCGTTTCTCGGCGTGCTTCTGGTTTTTTGTCTTTTCTTCATCCGACGCGATGCGCTCGAATATCATCTCGACCACACTTTCGCGATCAGTTCGCCAGAGTTTTTTCAATCCGCACTCGCGCTGAGCGATCCGGTCCCGATCACTGGGAACAAGATCGATCTGCTGCTAAACGGCGACGAGTTTTTCCCCGCGATGTTGAAGGCGATCCGGGAAGCGAAGCAGACGATTAATTTTCAGTCCTACATCATGAAATCCGACACCGTCGGTCATGAATTTCGCGACGCGCTTTGCGAAAAAGCGCGCGCTGGCGTGCGCGTGCGAGTGCTGTTGGATGGGATCGGCTCGGGTTGGTCGCTGGATAATTCCGATGTGAAGATGATGAAGGACGCGGGCTGTAAATTTTCCTATTATCATCCGGTCGCGTCCTGGCGAGTGGATCGGACGAATCGCCGTTCGCATCGCCGGGCGTTGATTGTCGATGGCCGGATCGGTTTCACCGGAGGCGCCGCATTCTCCGATCAATGGAGCGGCCACGCGCAGGATGCCGAGCATTGGCGCGATACCCATGCGCGACTGGAAGGGCCGATCGTGAATGATCTGCAGGCGGCGTTTCAGGCTCATTGGATCAAGACGTACGAGGAAGCGCTCAGCGGCGATGGACAATTCCCCGCCATCCCGCCGGCCGGTAATCTGCGCGCGCAGGTAGTGGAATCGCGCTCTTTCTCCAGCGCTCCCGTGCCGCTGGTGCAGGCGGTCACGTTTGCCGCGGCGGAGCGACGCGTTTGGATCACGAATCCTTATTGCACGCCGACCGACAATCAGGTGGAACTACTCGTTAACGCGGTCAAACGCGGGGTGGACGTGCGTCTGCTTTTGCCCGGCCCGCATAACGATCAGCCGCTCACGCAATCAGCCGGCCGCTCGGCTTACGGGAAGTTGCTCGAAGGTGGGGTCAAGATTTTTGAGTATCAGCCGACCATGATTCACGCCAAGACAATGGTCGCGGACGGCATGTTCTCCATGCTCGGCTCGTCAAATCTGGACGGACGTTCTTCTGAGATAAACGAGGAACTAGACGTCGTAGTTTACGATCCGGAATTCGGACATCGCATGGAAGAAGCCTTCGAGAAAGACTTGGCGCAATCGCGCCCTTACACGCTGGAGGAGTTCAGGCAACGCGGGGTTTGGGAGCGATTTACCGAGTGGCTGGCGATTCCGTTTCGCTCGCAGTTGTAGCCACGTCCCTGGGGACGTGTGGGGACAGGCGCTGCGAGCTGAGTAATTTGCACAGAGGCAAATCTCGCGTCGCTCTCGCACGTCCCGCAGGGACGTGGCTACAAACGGAGTCGCGTCGACTTTTTCTCAGCTTCTTCTAGGCTGCGATCCATCGTCATGAAGGCACCATTCGATATCGCCGCTCTTCGCCACGATTACGTCGCGCATGGATTGCGTCGCGCGGATCTGGATGCGGATCCGTTCCAGCAATTTGCGAAGTGGTTTAGCGAAGCGGCGGCGGCGGAGATTCGCGATGTGAATGCCATGAGTTTGGCCACTTCCTCGCTCGATGGCACGCCGGACGTGCGCATCGTTTTGCTCAAGGGACTGAGCGAACGCGGCTTCGTTTTCTTCACCAATTACGAGAGCGCGAAGGGCCGGCAGATCGCGGCGAATCCGCGCGTGGCGCTCTGCTTGTTCTGGGTCCAACTGGAGCGGCAAATTCGCGTCACCGGTCAGGCGGAGAAGACGACTAACGAGGAGTCGAAAACGTATTTTATTTCACGGCCAATCGGCAGCCAGCTCGGCGCCTGGGCTTCGCCGCAGAGCGAAGTGATCGCCAATCGCGAGGTGCTAGAAGCGCAGTTGGCCGAGGCTACGCGGAAATTTGCCGACAACGTCGTTCCGTTGCCGACACAGTGGGGCGGTTATCGCGTCGTGCCGGAGACGATCGAGTTCTGGCAAGGCCGCACGAATCGGCTGCACGATCGCTTTCGTTATCGCCAGCAATCTGGCGGAAGTTGGCTCATCGAACGTCTGGCGCCTTGATCCGGTGGAAATGACGAGGCCCGCATCAGGGATTCCCCGGCCGCTCTGGCGTTATGCGCCCAAGATGCTGTGGCGCTCGCGGTCGTTAGGCTTTATCCGCGGCGCAGCCAGGTGTTGCTGAAGACCGACGAGAAAGCGGAATACTTAGACGGTCGAGGATCTCACAATCGCGCTGAGGTTTCCGCGCGAGATCGCTCGTCGCGAAAGCGTGGCTGCGAGATCCCTCGACACGCTTCGCGGTTCGGGATGACAGATCGGAAGCGTGCGATAGTTCCCGCGATGTCCTCCCATCTCTCTTCGCCCCGGATGCAGATCGTCCGCGGAGATATCACCAAACTCGACGTCGATGCGATCGTGAACGCGGCGAACTCAACTCTCCTTGGGGGTGGCGGCGTGGACGGCGCAATTCATCGCGCAGCCGGTCCGGAGTTGCTCGCGGAATGCCGGACGCTCAACGGCTGCAAACCCGGTGCAGCGAAGATCACGGGCGGTTATAAATTACCGGCGCGTTTCGTCATTCACACCGCCGGGCCGATCTGGGCGGGCGGAGATAGCGATGAAGCTGACGTGCTCGCTGCTTGTTATCGAAATTCTCTCCAGCTCGCGGTCGAGCGCGGGCTGAAGACGATCGCGTTTCCGGCGATCAGTTGCGGCGCCTACGGCTACCCGATTGAGGAAGCGGCCGAGGTGGCAGTGGAATGCACGTCGCGTTTTCTGCGCACGAACACGTCGCTCGATCGGGTGGATTTCGTCCTCGCGAGCGATGCGATCGAACGCGCCTACGATGCGGCGATGCGGGCGTTGTCTTCATGACTTCGCGCAGAGAGCTGCCGATTTTCGAGCACGAACACGCGATCGTTTCCGCGTTGCGCGAGCGGCCTCGCTTGATTTTGCAAGCGCCCACCGGTTCGGGAAAATCGACGCAGGTGCCGCAGATGTTGTTAGACCACGGACTGCTGGGTGATCGCCAGGTCGTGATTCTCCAGCCGCGTCGGCTGGCGGCGCGCTTGCTCGCGGCGCGGGTGGCGTACGAGCGCAGCGGTCGGCTGGGCGACGATGTCGGGTATCAAATCCGCTTCGAGAATGTGGTTTCGAAACGGACGCGTATCCGTTTTGTGACCGAGGGGATTTTGTTGCGGCAGCTCATTCAAGATCCGGAGCTGCGCGGGGTGGCGGCAATCCTCTTCGATGAATTCCACGAACGGCATCTTTACGGCGACATCACGCTGGCGCGGGCGCTGCGTTTGCAGGAGACGACGCGGCCTGACCTGAAGATCGTGGTTATGTCGGCGACGATCGACGTCGGGGCGCTGGAGGATTTCCTCAAGCCTTCCACGTTGCTCACTTCAACCGGCCGGCAGCATCCGGTGGCGATCGAGTATCTGGAGCGGCCAGTGCGCGGGGAGGATTACGCGATCTGGGATTTGGCGGCGGATGAGCTGGCTCGGGTGGCGCGGAATACGGAAGGCGACGCGCTCATTTTCATGCCAGGAAAATATGAGATCCTGCGCACGCTCTCGGCGGTGCGTGCTTCGCGGGTGAGTAATGAATTTGTGGCGCTACCGCTTTATGGCGAGTTGCCGCCGGCGGAACAGGACGCCGCGCTGGCGCGGTATGACAAACGCAAAGCGATCATCGCCACCAATGTGGCGGAGACCTCGCTCACGATCGAGGGCGTGCGGGTGGTGATCGATAGCGGGCTGGCGCGGATCGCGCGCTTCGATCCGCGGCGCGGGATCAACACGCTTTTGATCGAGAATGTCAGCCGCGCTTCCGCGGATCAACGTACGGGCCGAGCGGGTCGCACCGCGCCGGGACATTGCCTCCGGCTCTGGACGGAGCGCGAGCATCTCGAACGCCCCGCGCAGGAATTGCCGGAAGTGAAACGGCTCGATCTGGCGGAAGTGGTGCTGACTTTGAAGGCGAGTGGCGTGGATGATATCTCGCAATTTCGCTGGCTCGAGCCGCCGGAGCCTCGGGCCTTGGAACGCGCGGAGCAGTTGTTAGGCGATCTGGGCGCGGTGGCGACAGGCGGCGAAATCACGCCGCTCGGTCGCCGCATGCTGGCGTTTCCGGTGCATCCGCGTTACGCGCGGATGCTCCTGGCGGCGGAGGAACATGGCTGTGTGCGTGCGATTGCGTTGATCGCGGCGGTGACACAGGGACGGACTTTGATGCGCCGCGCGGAAGGAAAGCAGGCGCGCGAAGACCGCGATGACATCCTCGGCGCGGATGATGATTCGGATCTTTTGATCCTGACGCGCGCGTTCCGTTTCGCGGAGAAGAACGATTTCGATCCACGACGTTGTCAGCGTCTGTCGGTGAATGCTACCGCGGCGCGAGAGGCGGCGCAGTTGTGGGAGCAATTCATCGCGATCGCGCGCGATGAGGGATTGAACGTGGACGCGAGCGAACCGGCGCCGGGTGCGATCCAGCGATGCGTGCTAGCAGGATTTCCGGATCAGGTGGCGGTGCGGTTGGATGAAGGAACGCTGCGTTGCGCGCTGGTGCATGGGCGGCGTGGTGTCTTGGCGCGCGAGAGTGTGGTGCATCGGGCGCGGCTGCTCGTCGCCTCGGAGATTCGCGAGATCGAGGACAGTGATAAAGAGCGGCAAGTTCTGCTAACACTGGCGACGCGGATCGAGGAACCGTGGTTGCGCGAATTGTTTCCCGAGGCTTTTCGCGAAAGCCTGGAAGTGAGCTTCGACGCGGCGGCGCGGCGGGTAATCGGGCGTCGGCAAATTTCCTTCCACGATCTCATTCTGCGTCATGAGGCGGCGGACCCGCCGGCCGACGAAGCGGCGGCGTTATTGGCGAAACAAGTGATCGCGGGCACGTGTCCGCTGAAGCATTGGGATAACGCGGTTGAGCAATGGATTTTGAGGGTGAACTGGATTGCAGTCTCCGCACCGGAGTTGGAGCTGCCTCCCATTAGCGTAGCCGACACGCTTCTCTTAACCGAGCAGGTTTGCAGTGGCGCTACTAGTTACAAGGAGATCAAGGACCGTGCGGTTTGGCCCGCGGTGAAATCCTGGCTCTCCTCGGCGCAGCAAGGCTTGGTGGATCAATACGCGCCCGAGCGGATCGGCCTTCCGAATGGGCGCAAGGCGAAGGTGATCTATAGCGCATCGTCGCCCCCGGCGGTGGCGGCGCGGATTCAGGATCTTTACGGGGTGGAACGCAATCTCACCATCGGTCCGGCGCGCGCGCCCTTGGTTATTCAGGTCCTGGCGCCGAATCATCGCCCGATCCAGATCACAAGCGATCTGGAAGGCTTCTGGCGCGATGCCTACCCGAAAATCAAGAAGGAGCTGCAGCGGAAGTATCCGAAACACGAGTGGCGATAATTGGATCGCTGAAAGCTTTTGGCCGGCGGGGCATAAATCCCGCTACCCAATTGTTTTCCATTCCGATTCTCTCCTGTGAATACCGACGTTATCGATGCCCTTCTTACCGCCATGGTGCAGAGCGGCCCTGGCGTTTCCGATCTTCTTTTTGCGGTTGGCCGTCCGCCCTTGATTGAAGAATACGGAGCGCTCCAAGACTTCCCGATCGACACCCCGGATGGTTGCCTAACGAGTGAGCAAGTCGACCAACTCTCGCTGCACCTCATGCAGGGCAATGGACGCCTGGCGGACGATCTGGTCGCGATGGGCTCGTGTGATTGCAGCTACGCCTTGGGCGATGTGGCGCGCTTTCGCGTCAATATTTTCCGACAAAACGGCCGGCCTGCGATCGTGTTGCGGAAGCTGCAGACGCAAATTCCCACGCTGGAAGCGCTCGGATTGCCGCCCGTCTTCAGTGACATGGGCCGGGAAAAGAACGGCATTATTGTCGTGACCGGCGGCACCGGCAGCGGCAAGACGACGACGCTGGCCGCGATCTTGAACGAGCTGAATCGGACGCAGCAAATTCACATTCTCACGCTGGAGGATCCGATCGAATTTTTGCATCCGCCACAGCGAGCGCTCTTCAATCAGCGCGAACTGGGGAAAGACTTCCCGGATTTTGCGACAGGCCTGCGCGCGGCGCTGCGACAGGCGCCGAAGGTGATTCTCGTGGGCGAGGTGCGCGATCGTGCCACGATGGAGATCGCGCTCACCGCATCGGAGACGGGTCACCTCGTTTTCACTACGATGCACACGATTAACGCCGGCCAGACGATCAACCGCATCCTCGGAATGTTCGCCAAGGATGAGGAACTGCAGGTCCGCCAGCGCCTAGCCGATACGTTACGCTACGTGGTGGGACAGCGCCTCGTGGGCAGGACTGGCGGAGGCCGCCTTCTCGTAACCGAGATCATGGGCAGCAGCATGCGCACACGTGAGAGCTTGCTCTATGGCGAAAACGAGGGCCGCACCTTCCAGGAGATCATCGAAGCTGGCGTTACGCTGGGTTGGCACAGTTTTGATCAATCGCTCCTGAAAGCTTTTAAGGAAGAGACGGTTAGCGCAGAGACGGCACTCACCTTCTGCACGCACAAGAACAAGATGCGGCGCGACATCGACATGGAGGTGAAGCTGCGTGGTCAAGCGCACGAGGAGCCCTCCGGTCTGCGCATGGAAAGTGAAGAGACGTCCTTTGCGAGCGCGTTTCAGTGAGATGCTACTTTGATGAACAAGAGCAAGATGAGGAAGTTAGAATGAGCGACTTGTCGATAGAGGCGGCTACGCAAACGGATCCGTCCGTGCCGAGCCAGTTCCGCGCGGGGTTAAATCACAAACTGCGGACCCCATTGAACGCGATCATCGGGTTCGCGGAATTGCTCGCATTGCAGCCGGCGCATCTGCGCGGCGGCGGGGATATCCAGCAGATCCTAAAATCCGCGCGCGAGATGCTCCGGATTATCGAGCGCGAGCTCGCCGAACCAACGGAAAGGACGGGCGAGGACGCCGGCGCCATCCCGATGGCCGAGCATGCTTGCGACATTCTTTACGTGGAAGACGATCTGGTGAATTTCACGCTGGTGGAGCGCATTTTGGAATTTCGCCCCGGCCTGAACCTGATGCACGCATCACGTGGTGAGATGGGGATGCAATTTGCCCAGGCTTGCCAGCCCCGGCTGATCCTGCTCGATCTGAATTTGCCGGATATGCACGGCGCGGAAGTTCTGCGCAAGCTGCAGGAAATTCCGGAGACGGCTCAGATTCCCGTCGTAGTCCTGAGCGCCGACGCGACGCCCAGTCAGATCGAGCGTCTGCTCGCCGCCGGGGCGCGGAATTACCTGACGAAGCCGTTTGATATCGATCCTTTCCTGGCCTTGGTGGACGAATTCGCCATGGAAAGACCCAGCTCGACATCACAGATCGCCGTGATCCGATAGCGCCGGCGATTCTCGCTCTGGCGCCGGTCCCCTTTCGCTGGCTTCTCTCTAGATGCCGCCACGCATCCCGCGATCGGCGTCGCGCGGACCTGTCACGCACGAGAGCCGGTCCCAGGCGGCTTTGACTGCGGGCCGCGCTAGGTCCCATGGAATCGCC
>JBDUAH010000204.1:0-4804 GCA_040004745.1 Chthoniobacterales bacterium
TTGCACGCTACACAGAGTCTTTTTACTGAGGGTCGAACTTTCATAAAGGGTCCACGAGACGAAAAACGCGGAGATCAGCTCCGCGTTGTCACTGCTGGCGGAATAATCCCCGCCGTATCCGACAAATCGTAGGGGGAAACTTCTAGCAGAAGTTTCAGGGCTGGCAACACGCGATTGCTCATGATTTCAACTGTTTCTGCCCGCGCCAGGTCAAGATCTCTGGCGCTTCTTTTGTGACCAAAATTGTGTGCTCGAAATGCGACGATGCCGTGCCGTCCGCAGTACAAACCGTCCAGCCATCGTCGAGCAATCGCACGTTCGCCGAGCCGGCGTTAATCATGGGCTCGATCGCGAGGGTCATGCCGCTCTTTAAGCGAGGTCCGCTCCCGCGCCGGCCGTAATTCGGCACCTGCGGTTCTTCATGCAATTTCCGTCCCACGCCGTGGCCAACAAATTCGCGCACGACATTAAAGCCATTGGCGCGCGCCTCCTCTTCCACCGCAGAACAAACATCGCCCAGCCGCACACCTTCCGACGCCAGCGACATCGCGCGCTTCAAAGCGTTCTCGGTCACGCGCAAAAGTTTCTCTGTCCGCTCGTCGATCATTCCCACCGGGACTGTCGACGCCGTGTCCCCCACCCAGCCGTCCTGAATGACCCCAATATCAAGCTTCACGATGTCGCCATATTGGATACGACGCTGACTTCCGATGCCGTGCACGATTTCGTCGTTGAGCGAAATGCAGATGTTTCCGGGAAACACCCGGTGACCGAGGCGGTAACCGAGAAACGCGCTCTTCACGCCGGCCTCCGCCATCAGATCCGCCGCGGCTTCGTCCACTTCTTTCGTCGTGATACCTGGTCTAACGAGTTCACTGACTCGCTCCAGAATCTCGCTCGCCGTTCGGCAAGCCCGCCGCATCTTCTCGACTTCCTTCGCGCTCTTGATCGGGATCATGCCGTCTCGATCAGCCTGGAAATCTCAGCAAAGACCTCTTCGCGGCCGCGATTGCCGTCAATCTTCCGCAACGTGCTCGTGCCTTCGTAGTGATCCGCGAGCGGCTGCGTCTTGCTATTGAACTCTGAGAGCCGCTTCTGCAGCACTTCGGAGTCATCATCAATCCGCTTTCCGAGAGGACCGTCGCAGAAAGGGCAAACCGCGCGCTCAGAAAATCCCGCGGCGTTCTCACTCGTGGTAAAGCCGCAGGACTGGCACTGCAGGCGATGTGAAACGCGATCACTGATCGTCTGCGCCGAGACATCGAGCCAAATCGCGAGATCGAGCGGAGTCCGGTGGCGTTCCAAAATGCCGGTCAGCGCTTCCGCCTGCGGAATGGTGCGTGGGAAGCCATCGAAGACGAAGCCGTGCGCACCGTGGAGGCGCACGTAATCCTCGATTAGATCGATAATGATCTTGTCCGGTGCCAGCTCACCATGCTTCGTCTTTTCTTCGACTTCGATCCCGAGCAGCGTGTGCAGATCCATTTCACGACGCAGAATCGCGCCCGGAGAAGTCACCGGAATACCAAAGTGCCGCGTGATCATCTCCGCCTGGGTTCCTTTTCCGGAACCCGGCGCGCCTAGTAAGACAAGTCGCCTTTTCACTAGCGACCGTAGACGAATATGGCGACGCCGCCGATCACCAGCACCGCGATGCCCACGTAAAGCCACATCAGCGTCGTCTGCGGAGCTGCCTCACCGCGGTTATAAGAAGAACGGTCGAATCGGCCCCGGATCCGTCCCTTGCGCAGGAATCCATCGTAGTGGCGTTGGATCAAATGCGTTTCTACCTGACGCATCGTATCCAGGATCACACCCACGATAATCAGCAAACTCGTGCCGCCGAAAAATTGTGCCGTGATCGCAGGCACATGAAGGCCCTGACTCATCAAACTCGGCAAGACCGCAATCAAGGTGAGGAAGATGGCGCCGGCAAAGGTCAGCCGCGTCATGGTGAAATCCAGAAACTCGGAGGTCGGCTTGCCCGGACGCACGCCTGGAATGTAGCCGCCGTATTTCTTCAAATCATCGGCGATCTGCGACGGTTGGAACTGCGTCGCGACCCAGAAATAACTGAAGAAGAAAATCATCAGCGCCAGGACAACGTAATGCGGCCAGCCGTTTGAGAGCGAATCCGAAATCATTCGCGCAGTCCGGCTATTCGGAAACGCCATCGTCACGATCGTGTTCGGAAAAAGTAGCAACGCCCAAGCGAAGATGATCGGCATCACGCCGGCATAATTCACCTTCAACGGCATATACTGTGTCTGGCCGCCATACATTTTCCGACCGACGACACGTTTCGCGTACTGGACAGTAATCTTACGAACACCCTGCGTGACCGCGATGACAGCGGCGATCACGATAAAAAGGAACGCGATCATCAGCACCAAAATCGCCGGGTTTACTTGGCTGGTTCCGGTTTCTGCAGAAGGAACAAACGTTTTCCAAGCCTGCGCTAAAGCTGCGGGCAGGCGTGCCACAATGCCGACGGTGATGATGAGCGAAATACCATTACCAATGCCGCGCTCGGTAATCTGATCACCCAGCCACATCAAAAAGAGTGTGCCCGCAGTCAGCGTCAACACCGTCACGATCCGGAAAGTCATTCCCAAATCCGCCACCAGTGGAATGCCCAGTTTCGAAATCGTTTCCGTGATCCCAGGCAACATCGTCTGATACGACTCCGGATGTTGGAAAGACAATGCGAGGAGATAACCCTGCACAATGCACAACGCGACCGTCGCGTAACGCGTAATCTGCATGATCTTCTGGCGCCCGCCGTCTTCCTTCGCCAACCTACCCAGCTTCGGAATCACAGCCGTCAGCAACTGCAGCATAATCGACGCACTGATGTACGGCATGATGCCAAGCGAGAAGATCGCGCAATTCTCCAGAGCACCGCCGCTAAAGAGGTTGAACAAGGCAGCGACTCCGCCCCCCGAACCCTTCGCGAGCGCATCGTGAAACCAAGCCTGCAGCACCGCGGGGTTTACACCCGGAGTACTCAGAGCTGCGCCGAGCCGCACGATCACGATAACCGCGAGAGTGAACAAGATTCGGCGCCGCAGCTCCGGAATCTTAACGGTGTTGAGAAACGCCGAGACCATTCGCCTAAAACTTTCTGTGCCTGCTCAAAGCGCTAGCTTTTTGCAGACGATTTCTTCTTCGCGGATTTCTTCGCGGAAGATTTTTTTGCTGTCGGTTTCTTTTTCTTCGGCGCCGCGTCAGAGGACTTAGCTGCCGGCTTCGCCTTCGCTTCGTGACGAGGTCCGTCCGGACGTTTCACTTCCCGAAGAGTAATGCTGCCGCCAGCCTTTTCGATTTTCTCGCGGGCCGACGCGCTCACTTTGTGCGCTTCGATCGAGAGCGCGTTCGTCAGCTCTCCATTGCCCAGAACTTTCAAGCCGACCACGTTGCCGCGGATCATCTTGGATTCGCGCAACATCTCTTCGTTCACCACTGTGCCAGCGTCGAGATCCTTCAAGTCATCAAGATTGACGATCGCGTAATTCTTATGGAAGCGCTTGTTATTGAAACCGCGCTTAGGCAAACGACGGATGAGCGGCATCTGGCCGCCTTCGAATCCGAGACGAATGCTGCCGCCGGAACGCGCCTTCTGGCCTTTGTGACCTTTGCCGCTCGTCTTACCGTGGCCGGAACTCTCACCGATACCGAGTCGCTTGGTGCGATGTTTCGCACCCGGACGAGGCTTCAAATTGTGCAACCGCATCATGACTGCTCACCCTTTCCGTTCGCTTCCGCCGCCACCATGTCTGCGGTTGGGCGAATGCCGCGGGTCTTGAAAATTTCATCTTTCCGACGCAAGCCGCGCAGCGCTTCGATCGTCGCTTTCACCACGTTGGCGTGATTGCTCGAACCTAACGATTTTGCGAGCACATCCTTTATGCCAACCGCTTCAACGACTGCACGCACCCCGCCACCGGCGATGACGCCAGTTCCAGGCGAAGCCGGACGGAGCAAAACGCGACCGCCACCAAATTCACCGATCGTCTCGTGCGGAATCGTGTTCCCGTAGACGGACATCTTTTCCATGCCCTTGCGCGCCGCGTCTGAAGCTTTGCGGATCGCTTCCGCCACTTCGTTCGCTTTGCCAAAGCCGACGCCCACCTGGCCGTCGTGATCACCCGCCACGATCAACGCGCTAAAACTAAAGCGACGTCCACCCTTCACGACCTTCGCGCAACGATTGATGAATACGACTTTCTCCGTCGTGTCGCCCCGCGCTGCCGAACTCTTGTCTGTTTGACGTTCCTGACGTCTGCCGCCGTGTTGTTGTGCCATGGGTTCCTAAAATTTGAGTCCGCCTTCGCGCGCTGCGTCCGCGAGAGCTTTTACTTTGCCGTGATAGAGGAAGCCGCCGCGGTCGAAGATGACCTTGTCGACGTTCTTCGCCAGGAGACGTTCCGCGACCGCTTTGCCGATCTTCGTCGCGGAAGCGAGGTTCGCCGCCGCTTTGCCTTTGCCGGCCAATGCTTCTTCGGTCGTGCCGGCTGCTGCCAAGGTTCTGCCCGCGTCGTCATCGATGACCTGCGCGTAAACATGCTTGCCCGAAAAATGCACGGCGAGACGCGGACGTTCCGCCGTTCCGCTCACGCGCTTCCTGATCCGCGTGTGAATGCGGTGCCTGATTTGTTTGCGGTCGTTCTTCATACTACTGAACCGTCTTGCCTTCCTTGCGGCGAATAATCTCGCCAGCGTATCTAACACCCTTGCCCTTGTAAGGCTCAGGCGGGTAATAACGGCGAATATCCGCCGCTACTTGGCCGACTTCTTTTTTGTC
>JBDUAH010000022.1:0-16233 GCA_040004745.1 Chthoniobacterales bacterium
CGGCCTTGTCACCTAGTTCCTCCGCAATGCGCAGGAGTTGGTTATACTTCGCCACGCGATCGGTCCGACAGAGAGAACCGGTCTTGATTTGGCCCGCATTTGTCGCCACCGCGATGTCGGCAATCGTGGTGTCTTCAGTCTCGCCCGAGCGATGACTGATGACGGCGGTGTAGTTGTTTTCCGTGGCGAGACGGATGGCGTCGAAGGTCTCGGTAAGCGTGCCGATTTGATTCACTTTCACGAGAATGGAATTGGCGACGCCTTGCTCGATACCCTTGCGAAGGAAGTCGACGTTGGTGACAAAAAGATCGTCGCCGACGAGCTGAATCTTATCGCCTAACCGCTCGGTCAGCTTCTTCCAACCAGTCCAATCATTTTCCGCGCACCCGTCTTCAATCGAGATAATGGGGAACTTCTTCGTTAGGCCTTCATAGAGATCGATCAGCTCCTCCGCGGTCCGTCGCGAGCCGTCCGACTTTTTGAAAACGTAGGCGCCGCTCTCCTTGTCGTAGAACTCCGAGGAAGCGGTATCGAGTGCGATAAAAATTTGCTCACCCAATTTGTAGCCCGCCTTCTCGACCGCTTGCGCGATGGATTCGAGCGCATCCTCGGCGGATTCGAGCTTCGGCGCGAAGCCGCCTTCATCGCCGATGGCGGTCGAGAGCCCGCGATCTTTCAGCACCGCTTTCAGTGCGTGGAAAATTTCCGCTCCATACCGCAACGCCTCGGCAAAAGTGGGCGCGCCTTTCGGCATGATCATGAACTCCTGGAAATCAATCGGCGCGTCGGAATGCGCGCCCCCGTTGAGGATGTTCATCATCGGCACCGGCAACGTGACCGCCCGATCACCCCCGAGATAACGAAAGAGCGATTGCCCGGAAAACGCCGCAGCCGCGTGCGCAGTGGCTAACGAGACCCCGAGCAGCGCGTTGGCGCCGAGATTCTTTTTGTTCTCGCTGCCGTCGAGTTCGATCAACCTGCGATCGATCGCTTCCTGATCCAGCGCGTCCGCCCCTGCAAGATTTTGCGCGATGGTGGTGTTGGCCGCTTCGACCGCCTTGAGCACACCCTTGCCGCCGTAACGCATCGTGTCGCCATCGCGCAGTTCCCACGCCTCGTGCTCACCGGTACTCGCGCCACTCGGCACGGCGGCGCGACCAAAGGCACCGCCTTCCAAGTGCACGTCCACTTCCACCGTGGGGTTGCCACGCGAATCAAGAATCTCGCGCGCGGTGATTTTACTGACGCTGGTTTTGGCCATGATTGCGAATTAGAGCAGGTTTGATTGCGGTCGTAAACCGTGGGGCGGCCTGGAGAGCGACCATCCTTGTCAGTCCGAGAAACGATCCGGCTGTGGGCGCTGCTCCGTGACGACGCGGCGCAATTCGATCGTGTCGCTCTCCAGCATGCCGTGACGCAGGAGACTCACGAAGAGTGGTTCGACGTCCATCTCGGCAAATGCCGCCAGGAGCGCCCCGATGTCGCCCTCGTAAAGTTTCGCGCGTTGAATCTGTCCCTGCCGGTAGAGCGACGGCAACGCGTAAAGTTTAAGCAGCATGAGCCCGGCGGGCGTGGCGCAAGGGATTGCTCGGCGCTCCGAAAGAAAATCGAAGTGGCGCGTCGCGGAGTATTTTTCCGCCACCTCGGAGAACAAAGAATTCTCCGCGTCCAGGAAATCGACCTGCAGCGTCCGAAATCGCGCCCGGGCGAAAAAGCCATCCCGATCCAGAACCGCCACCTCAGGCGCGAGCCGCTCTTGCTCGGAAAGGGAAATGACCAGATCAATATCCTCGGTGTTGCGGCCGGGGACGTGCGCCAGCAAGGCCACCGCGCCGACCAGGAGGTAAGCGACCCGGCGTTCTTCGAGCAGGTCAAAAAAACCTTCCGCCTCTTCGGGGATGTTCGCGGTGTTCATAAAACTTTGTCTGTCGCGGTGACGCGACAAATTAAACACCGCCGCGTTCCGCAAGACCTCGCCGATATTTACTGTCGAGACCAGCCCCGGATCAAGCGCGCGCACGCCATCAGAATACCTCTCCGCCGTGCACGAGTCGAGCGCTCACGCTCCAAGTCGCTGCGTTTACGATGAAGCGAACGGGGCGGCCTACAGAGCGCCCTCCCTGTCGTCCGACCGGCTTGGCGGTCAAAGAGCCTGGCTAATCACGCCCACCGGCGTGTCAGTCGCTTTTCAAGCGGCGTTGGCGCGGCGCCATTTTCGCAGTCCGAGCGCGCCGAGCACCATGGCAGCGACTCCGAGCAACGCCATCGTCGCCGGCTCTGGCACGACCGTGATGGCACCTCCGCTGTCTTCGAAGCTCCAGCCGGTGATCGTGAGAGGGAAGCCATTGGCGCTACCGCTCGTCATCGTCAAATACCCATAGTTGGTGGCGCCGGTGCCTTCGTTGACAAATCGGAATCCAAGGATGTGCATGCCCGCAGGAAGGAGGTTCGTCGTCGCGCCGGCGACCTGCAGTGCGTTCGAGAAATTCGAGGCCGCACTGACCACGAAACCCTGCGAGAGATCCATATAAGTAGTGGAACCCGCGCCGGTGGTGACGCCGCCCGCGATTCCGGGAGCGCCGCCTGCCCAGTAAATCGCGAACGGTGAAGGATTGAAGTAGGGATTGAAGTCCCAGCCGGCCCCCGGCGCCCCGGTGACGGCACCGGTGGCGAAATTGAAGTAGAGACCTTGCGGCGTCTGCGGCACGGAAAAGGAGCCACTGAAGGAAATAACAGCCGCCTGTGTTTCCGGAATCACGGCAGCAGTTCCGGTGAGCGCCGCAGCGCAAAGCGCCAGGCGGGTTTGAACAGAGGAGGTCAGCAAAGCGGTCGAGGATTTAGTTTTCATAGTTGGTTTGGAAAGCGTTGCTTCCGGACGCCGCATAGGCTGCCAAAATCATAGCGGCCTCGTCAACACTTAGTTGTGGTTTATAACTTTTTTTCCTGCTCGAAAAAAAGGCGGCCGCGCCAGCCGCGGCACTATCGCCTTCTCCCAAAGGATGGCGCAGCAGGCTTGGTCTGGAGATTGATTCGTGAGTTCCCCCGCAAGGACAAGAGCGCGGGCCAGCTGTTTACCGTCGATATAAGTCCCAACCAGAAGTAGTTTTTCAGCAATCGGCTCGATCATAATCGCAACGATGGAGCGCGAGCGCTCCGGTGAGAATGATCAGCATCAATTACAAAAGCCACCCTTCCACCCAGGGAGAATCTCGCGAATTTCGCCGCAGCTGATTAGGAACGCTGGCGATAAAGGGACGGATCGATCACAGCCATCATCGCGCTCATGTCCAATTGGCTCCCGAGGAATTCGTTCAATTGCTCGATCATAGGCTGCGGATTTTCGAAGAGCGCGTGATGCTCAAGGGAAAGAACGCTGAAGGACGGCTGAGCAGCCAACCAATGTTCGGCCTGCTCCAGTTGACTCTGAAAAACCTTTGTCAGCACGGAGTCATCGGCCGCGATCTTCCCTTGGCGCTCGAGCATGGCACGCTGACTGGCCAGGACTTCTCGGAGCGGTCGGCGCATAAAAACAACCCGATATTGGAAACCGCTAGTCGTGGGCAATTCGCGCAAGAGCAGATGGATGATCTTCACCGCGTGCCCGCGAGCGTGCACGAGCCACGATTGATCGTTGCGCAGGCGCTTAACGGCATCGAATTCGAAGTAGCCGCGCGGGTTGCTTTCATCCGCCACCCGCTGCTGATCGGTCAGCGGCGGTATGCCGCCAGCCGAAAGCATCTGCATCATGAGCGAGGTCCCGGAGCGCGGCAGGCCGCTCACTACGGTGATGAAATCTCCTTTTTCCATTCGGTCGTTGCGTGCGAGAGGGAAATGCTAATCCACATTCGGCTGCGGCAGGTCGGCGGCCAGAATGCGTTTCGCGATCTCGCGGTGTTTGGCGGCGATATCTTCCCGCCCCAAACGATTGGAGATAAGCGAGACGTAGCGATGCGCGAGCGCGAAATCGGGACGCATGGCGAGGCAGATTTCAAACGCCTGAAGCGCACGCTCAAACCAGCCCAGGCGGGAGAGAACCGCGCCGAGTTGAAAGTGGGCGAGCGGGAAATCGTGAAAGAGGGAGACCGCTTGCAAGCCGCATTGGATTCCCTCTTCCAATTTCCCCTGACGAGGCAGGGCCACACTTAGCCCATAAAATGACTCAGCATTTTCTTCATCGAGTTCAAGGGATTTCCGAAAGGCTTCCTCCGCTTCCGGCCAGCGGCGCAACCGCAGGTAAGCGCGCCCGATCCGGCAGAGTATCCACGGATCGCGCGGTCCGAGTTTCGCAGCTTCTCCAAAGTGGTGGAGCGCTCCTTTCGTGTCCTCTGTGAGCAAGCAATGGAAGGCGCGGAAGAGCGACATCTGCCGGATTTCCTGGGTGAAACCTTGCAAGGCGACGATGGCGCGACCGAGGGCATCGGCGTTCCCTGCCGACACGGCCGCCTGACCGTTCAAGACAGCATAGCGGACCTGATCGGGAAACTGCGTCGCCAGCTCTCCCGCAATCGAGAGTGCTTCTGCCGGGCGTTTTCCATCAATGTAAGTGCAGGCGAGATTAAATTTTTGCTCAGCGCGGGCGCGGACGATGTCGCGCTGCACATCGTCGCCCGGCGCTTGCAGATACCCGAGCTCGACCAATTGCTGCAAAGCGGCAGCGGTTGCCTCCGGGTCGTCTTCAACGCATTCCCTCCGAGACATGTCGGCGTTTGGGTCTTGCACTTCTTCCCAAGAAGGAATGCGCTCGACGGGCGGCATTTCCTCGAAGGCATTTACGAGCACTTTGCCTTCCATGTCCTGCCCGACAGGTAAACCAAAAAGGGTCAAGATAGTTGGGGCGATATCGAGCAGCGTGGCGCCGTGGACAATTGCGTCCCGCTTCACCCCGGGGCCGGCCAGCACGAAGATGCCGAAGTTCCGATGCCACTGGGCAGGATCTACCTCGCGCGTAGGTCGGCGTTCATTATTCAAGAAACCGTGATCGGAGACGATCATGACGTGAGCTTCCGGCCCGGCTAATTCCACCAGCCGCCCCAACATCTGATCGTGGAACTCATAAATCGAGTTCATCACGCCGCTAAAAGCTTGATAAAGATCCGGCCGCACATGCTCCATCTGTGGCGGGTGAAACGGCATGAAGTCGTGCCCGAAATGGTCAATCGCTTCATAGTAAGGAGCGCAAAAATCCCAAGGCTCCTCTTCCATCAGTGCGGTGGTGACAGCGTGAAGGGAAGCGCACTCGGCCAAGCGCTTGGCGAACGAATTGAGCAAGCGTCGAATCTCCGGGTCCTGTTGATTCAACTCATGTGCGAGAGGGAGAAATTGAGAGAGCATCGCGCCCGTCACTTCGCCAGGATGAATGCGCAATTCGGAGAGGGCATCGGCCAACTCGACCGGTTCAACGCTGTTCGGTTGCGGAGGCCAGTGGGCAGCCGTAGCCGAGGCTGGCGCAACTGGAAATTGGTGAGAAACGCAGACACCGTTAATGGCTTCCGCGGGGTGGCTGGCGTACCAGCCGATTGCCTGGCACCGCTTTCCTGCTTGGGCGAGGATATTCCAAAGCGCCTTGCACTTCCGGGTCGTGCTGGCCGTCGCGCGCAGAGACATTCCGTCCGGTGTGGGTTCGACGAAGCCATGCACGCCGTGGAGATAGGCGCGCTTGCCGGTGGCGATCGAGGTCCAAAGAATGGGCGACAGAATCGGTTGCAGGGTCAGAAGATTCCCGATTACGCCTCCCTCCACGAGCCGTTTCAGATGCGGCATGCGTCCCGCATCGAGCAGGGGATGGATGATCTCCCAATCGGCGGCATCCCAGCCCAGGAGGAGAAGCTTGTTTGCGATCGGTGCAGTCATGGCAGGAGCGGTCGGAAGTGCGAGGGACAAATCAGGCCCTACATCCGGCGACAAAAAACCCGCGCTCGCACCAAACACGTTGGCATGAGCGCGGGTATGTGAAACTCAGATCGTGATTTTCGCGGGCCGTTCGCTTAAGCCGCCTGCTGCCGGCGCCATTGCCGCACGCCCACTGCGCCGAGGACCAGCGCGGTCAGGGCGAGAAGCGCGGTCGTCGAGGGCTCAGGAACCACGGTGATCGCTCCCCCGTTGTTCTCGTAGCTGTAGCTTGTGATCGTCGCGGGGAATCCATTGGCGCCACCGTTGGTCATGGTCAGATAGCCAAAATTGATCACACCCGTCGCCTCGTTAAAGAATCGAAATCCCAAGATGTGCGTGCCGTTCGACAGAAATGGGTTTCCAGCGGTCAAGCCGATAGCCTGGCTAAATGTTGAAGCTCCTGAGATCGAGGTCCCGGGGGCCAGATTGAGATAAGAGCCCGTCGCTGCACTGGTCGCGACGCCTCCACTGCTGGCAGCCGGGGTCTGAGCCCAATAGAATCCCAGATTGCCGGACGAGGTCTGAAGGTATGGATTGAAGTCCCAGCCCGGTGTCGCGCCAGCCGAAGCGCCAGCCACACCAGTCAAGAAATTGAGGTAAATGCCCGCTGTGGTTGCCGGGATGGCGAACGGCGTATTATTCGTGATAATAGTCGCCTCAGCAGTCGGGACCGCTGCGGCAGTGCCAGCCAACGCCGCTGCGCAAAGCGCGAGACGAGACTGAACCGACGAAGCATTAAGGGTAATATTTTTCTTGGTCATAAAGTTTTTCTGTAGGCTGGGTTTATCCGTGAATCGCGTCGAGGTTGTCCGGTGAGAAGAGCGCTGTCAATCCTGTTTTCTACTTTTTTGTAAATTTTTTCTATCGGAGCAAAAAAGGGGTTCCGATAGCCTCGCCACGGGATTTTTGATGTGACCGAGAGCGGCAAACTATTGCTTCAGTTCCTGTGCCTGGTTCGCATCGATCTCCTGACCGGCCGCGGTGCTGAGGTCGCGTAGGCAATTTTTCGAAATTGTCTCCGTTCACACTAAGGCGCGTGCAGAAGATTCGACGCCGGCATCGCACGAGTGGTTTTCCCCTATAAAACCGGGCACGATCCCTGCACCGGCGTGCCACTGCGCGCAAGACTCTGGAGGTGCTCCATGCCCGGGGAACCAGATGTTACGCCCGCTAATCCGCTTTCGACTCCACTTTTTTGCGCGGCACCGCGGCAGCCGCGCGATGCATCCGAGCCTTTTCGGCTTGGCCGAGACGGCCATAGATCCGCCCGAGATACCGATGCGCGACCCGAACGCCCGGGCGAATTTGCAATCCCATCTCAAAGGCTTGTGCCGCGCGTTCGGGCCAGTTCAGGCGCGCTAGAACAGATCCGAGCTGGAAGTGCGCGGAGGCAAAGAAATGTTGTAGTCCGACCGCGCGCAGCGCGTATTCCGCTGCTTCCACGAGCCGATCCTGCCGGAGGAGACTGACCGAAAGCCCGTTGCAGGCGGGCGCATAATCGCCATCGATTTCGAGCGCGCGCCGAAAGACGCGCTCGGCGTCACTCCAAAGGCGCTTCCGCAGATAAATGCTCCCAATCTGGTTGTGCAGGCCCGGCAGACGAGGCTCCACCTCCTCAGCCCGGCGAAGCAACTCGAGCGACTCATCATCGCGACCCTCCGCCGCCAAGACCACGCCAAGAAAAAGATCGGCCCGGGCCGCCACATCCGGCTCCAGCTTGGAACGGTCCGCGAGCACGCCATCGATCGCGCGCCGCGCTTCCTTCATTTGCCCGGTGGAGAGATAGGCTTGGATGAGAAGAATCGTGGTGCGGGTCTTGGTTTCCCCTTTTTCAGCGAGCTTCTCCAATACCGAAACGGCGGCGGCGGGCATACCCGCATCGATATAGGACGTGGCCAGGTTCACCTGTTGTTCGAAAACAGTCTCTGCGATCGTCTTTTGGATATCGGGACCGGGGGCATCGACGTAACCCAATTCGACCAGTTGCTGAATTGCTTCCTGGGCCGCGATCGGATCGATTTGCTTATCCGGCGGATGGATTCCCGCGGGACGAGGCCCGTCCACTGCATCCCATGACGGGATTTCGGCGACCTTCGGCGGGTCCTTAAAAATCTGGCCAAGGACCCGACCGTCCATGTCCGCGCCGGTCGGTAGACCAAATAACGCCAGAACCGTGGGCGCGATATCGAGCAGGGTGCTGCCGTAAATTCTTTCATCCTCGAGGAGCCCGGGACCGCGCACCGCGATCATCCCATTCGGCCGATGCCAGGCCGCGGGATTAGGCGGGGCATCGGGAATAATAGGGGGCCGCAGATGATCGCTATAAAAGCCGTGATCACTCAGGATGATGACGGTTGTGTCCTCGCCCGCCAGCTTGAGCAGAGTCGCAAGCATGAGGTCGTGGAAACGATAAACATTTGTCACCACATCCTGGTAGAACTCGAAGTCTGCCTCACTGGTTCCCTCCATCCGAGGCGGATGGAATTGCATGAATCCGTGGCAAAAAAGATCGAGACCCTCGTAGTAGATGGCCGCGAAGTCCCACGGTTCGTTTTCCAACGACCATGTCGCCGCGGCGTGAATGCTGGAACATTGCGCGAGGACACGTTGAAGATAAAAAAGGAGATGCTGATGCTGCGGCGTGGTCTGGTCAATTTCTGCTGGGCGGCGCAGAAACGGGCTGAGGTGATCGCCCTCGATTTCATGTGGATTCACGCGCAGCGAGCCGAGCTTGTCTCGCAGCCGTTCCGGATGAACGGAATCGGGTGCCAGCGCGGATTCATGGCCGACCGGACCCGAGACGCGCGGGAAGAAATCGGTCACACAAATACCTTCCGGTAGCGGTTCGGCAGGATGGCTTGCAAACCAACCGAAGACCTGGGTGCGAAGGCCGTTTTGAGAGAGAATATTCCAAAGCGCCTTGCAGCGGCGTGAGGTGCTGGTGACGGGTTGAATACCGCTCCCGTCGCCTTTCGGCTCCGTGAAGCCATAAATGCCGTGTTTGTGCGGACGTTTTCCGGTCGCGATCGAGTTCCAGAGAATCGGCGAGAGGATGGGTTTCAGCGAGGCTAAGTTCCCCATCACACCTTTGCTGACGAAGCGCTCAAGGGTCGGCATTTTCCCCGAGTCGAGAAGCGGGCTGATTAATTGCCAATCGGCCGAGTCCCAGCCGATCAAAAGCACCCTTTTTGCCAAGCGTTCGTGCTGCGGAATCGCGTCGGGAGCTGAAGACATTGTGGTGAGAGGAGGAATGGCGGCGGCGACTCGAAGCCACCCTGCGCCGAGCTACGAAAACCAAAAAATGCGCGCGGCCCAACAAGTGGACCGCGCGCTCAAAAACAACAACGGTTTCGGGAACCGCCCCAAAAAAGTTTTAGGCCGCTTCGGCTTTGACACCTCTCCGCTTCCGCCAATAGGCCAAGCCCGCGGCACCCGCTGCAAGGAAGCTCAAGGCCAGCGAACTCGGCTCGGGAATCGCGCCAGCCGCAATCGCGGCACCGCTATCTTCAAAGGCCCAGTCCAGAACGCGCGCATCGCCACCATCAACGACATCCAGGCGAATCCAGCCGAAAACCAAACTGCCGTCCGCAAGTTGGAACTGCAGACCAAGAAATCCGCTGGTCGTTCCGGCCCACGGTCCGTAGGCGTTGCCATAAGACATCGTGGTGACGCCACCGAAACCCACAAGTTGCGAGGCTGGTCCGATCACGGTGCCGTCGGCAATGCGATCAGAATAGGCAAAGCCTCCGTTCGTGTAGCCGACCATACCCGTAGTGGCCGGTCCATAGGTGGACAAAAAGCCCGCACTCTGATTGAAAATGTTGATATCCCAGCCGGGAACCGCGGCCGCATTGGTGCCGATCATTCCGTTTTGGAGATTAAAATAAATACCGGCGTAGGTGTTCAGCGTGATTTGGATATCCGCCGGATTGAAATATTGAATCGTCGCGTGCGCATCGCTGGGCGCGAGTGCGGCTGCCGTCCCGAGCGCGGCGGAACACGTAATGAAGTGACGTTCCAGTTTGCGTTGCAACCCTGAAAGGCGCTGCGTTTCTTTCCCAGCCGTGATCAGTTTCGAATCCATCGTTTTTTTCTAGTGTGCCGAATTTCCCTGCGTTCGAGGGGAAATTAGCAAGTGCGTCGCCACCGGGGAAGAAAAAAATGTATTTTTTTTTGAACGAGGCGCCCGGGGCTGATTTGAAGGACAAATCAGATCAGAAACGGCGGCCGGAACCCGCTTTCAACTCTATCCTGACGTATCCGGTTGATTTAGATGGATCGGTCGCACCGTTTCCGTAGTTCCCGACCGAGCGGGTGCGGTCCGGAAAATTACCTCAATGCGGCGCGGGCGGGGTTGCCATCTTTTCAAAAACCGAGGCCAATGTGGGATCGGCTTTTAGCATATTTGCCCGCAGCGTCGCGTCCAATTCTTGCGCAGCTTCGTTTCGAGCGGCCAAGACAGCTTTCACTGCCGGATCTTCCAGCGCCTTTTTGCGCGCCTCATTTAACGCGGTCTTCTCTTCCTCTGAGAGTTGCTCGATTTTTTGCTCGCGCTCCTGTAGTTGCCGCATCAGACCGCTTCTATCCACGCCCGCCAGCACCGCATCAATGTTCTGTGCGTCGTTCTCGGCTCCGCGTCCGAAGCTGGTGAAAATCAGAAGGAGCGCGGCGGCAAGAACTGGAAATTTCATGCCGACATCCTAACATAGACCGTCCGTACGGAAAGTGGCTCTGCATTTCCCGCGCTGTGACGCTTTGGAACCTCGTGTTTTTCCTTTGTCTTGTTAAAACTTCGGTAATGGCGGGCGGTTTGTTTGAAGCGAATCGCAAACGAGGTGGCTGAGAGCAGCCGATTCCCTGATCGGCGCGCATGCTCTTCTCCAGGCCGATAGATCGCCGGCGCGAGACGCGGTTACTTCCTCGATTATTTTGAAGGACTGCGACAGCTTCCCCCGTAAGCGCAGGCGTGCCCGGCGCGGGCCGCTGACCAAACGCGCACCCAAGATTCGCGTTGGCATTATGGAGAGGGTCGCATAATCTGGCTCATGCTTTTCCGGGTCGGCCTTGTTTCCGCTACTTTCCTTGCCAGTGCGGGCTTGATCCTTGCCGCGGAGCCGGCGGCGCTCACACTGGAGCAAATGGCCGGGGCAATCAAGACCGACACGGTCACAATCCCAACGCCTGGTGAGTTGTTCGCCGCACTGAGCAAACCGGGCAAACCGAATTGGGCGGAGCAATATCGTCCGCCGATTCCGACGACTTACAGCAACCGCGCGCAGATCGCGCTGAATCTCGGCGGCCTCATCGCCGACGGCTTCATCGCGGTGGAAGCGCAAGACAGCCAGCAGGTAAAGAATACCGGCACCGACATCATCAAACTGGCGAAGTCGTTAGGCGTGAGTGAACACGTGCTCAGTCGCGGTAAAAGCATCAACGAATTTGCGGAGAACGGGCAGTGGGACGCTTTGCAGGAGGAACTAGAGGCGACCCAGAACGAGGTGAAGGCGTCCATGCAGTCGAACAGCGATCAGGATTTCATCATCCTCGTCAGCCTCGGCGGCTGGATTCGCGGCACCCAGGTCGTGAGCGGTTCGGTCCTGGCCGATTACAACGAAGCCAGTGCGAAAACACTGCGGCAACCGGCGCTGGTCACGTTCATGCAGAAGAAAGTCGACGCCATGGCACCGGAGTTGCGTAATGAACCTCTCGTCCAGACGGTCAGCAATCAGCTCTCGGAGATTCAAAAACTGGTCACGTTCGCCGACGGCGGGGTGCCGACGATCGACGAGGTGCGGAAGCTGAATGAAGCGGTGGGCAAGTTGATAGACGAAATCCAGAAAAAGAACGACACGCAATGAGATCCTGGCGCACTATCCTAATTTCAGTTCTCATCCCGCTGGCCCTCGGCTCCGTGCGGGCGGATGAAAGCGACAGCGAAGTCGAAGCGCGCAAGATGGCCCTCGATCTGGCCGGCGCGTTTGCTAATGATGGTTTTAAACTCCGCGACGGCCACTGGTCGGGCCCGATCAAGCAGGGCGAGAACGCCATCGTGGCGGTGAATCTTTACGCGGGGAATCAATATTGGTTTTCTGTCGGCGCGAGCGAAGGCGCTAAAAATGTCACCCTTCACATTTACGATGAGACAGGTAAACCAGTGCCAACGGACGATTACGATGAAACAGACCAGGCCGCCGCTGGATTCTCACCCACGGTGAGCGGCCAGTACTTCGTAGGGATCAATCCGGCGGCGGAAACCGCCGCGAAGTCATTCTGCCTCGTTTACTCGTATAAGTAATGCGGATCTTTGTTCGATTATCCAGCTGCGGCCCGGCCGTGGCAGTGATCGGAGCGCTGGCGCTGGCGGCCTGCGCTTCGAAGGGCCGGAACGCCGGCGCGCGGACGGCTAACACCAAGATGTTCGCAGTGATCTCGGCTTCGACCTCGTTCTATCGCTACGGTCCGCAGCAGGGCAATGGCCCGGATCAATCGTTGCCGAAGGACACCCTGATGACATTGATCCGGCCGTCGTTCGGCTACAGCAAAGTGCAGCTCGCCAAGGGCGGCAGCGAGGGCTACGTCTCGAGCGAAGATATCAAACCAGCGTCACCGACGTTGCTCGCGTCCCTTAATCCACCAGCACCGGAATTACATCCGTCCAGCGAGGCGGAAAATTTCGACATACATTCCAGCGAGCCGCCGCCGCTTGAATCTTTGCCCGCCCCCGATCTCCCTCCCACCAGCAGCGAGCCTCTCCCGAGTGTCGATTCAGCGCCGACGCCGACGCCCGCGCCATAGCGGGATGCAGGGCGGCAGATATTGGACGCGGCAAGTCAAAGACTTGCAGTAGCATGATCGCGAAACAGATCGTTTACACCGGCCACGTGCAAGGCGTGGGCTTCCGCTACTCGGTGAAGCAGATCGCGAAAGGGTTCTCCGTCACCGGTTGGGTGGGAAATCTTGCTGATGGCCGCGTCGAACTGCAGATCGCGGGCGAGGCCGATGAGGTTTCCGCGTTCCTGAAAGCGATTAACGGAAGCGAACTGCGCGGGCACATTCGCGAAACGACCGAGACGACACTGACGACAACGCCGAGTTTTCGTGGCTTCGAGATTCGCCATGGCTGAAGCAGCGGTAGCCGTGAACGCGGTGACGAAGAGGTTCCCGATACCGTTCCACCGTCGTGTCGTCACAGCGGTGCGCCAGCTCACGTTACGAGTTGAAGCGGGCCAGATCTACGGCCTGCTCGGCCCGAACGGCTCGGGCAAGAGCACGACCCTGAAAATTATTCTCGGCCTCGTCGAACCCACCAGCGGCGAAGCGAAAATCTTCGGTCGCGATGCGCGCGAAGTGGCCAGTCGGGAAGCGGTCGGTTTCCTTCCGGAGAGCCCCTACTTTCACAAATATCTTACCGGCGCCGAGACCCTTCGTTTCTTCGGCAAACTTTCCGGCCTCGGCGGCGCGAAGCTGCGGACGAAAGTGGACGAGTCGCTCGAACTCGTCGGGCTGAGCGATGCTCGCGACCGTCGTCTGAGCGGTTACTCGAAAGGGATGCTGCAACGCATTGGGCTCGCGCAGGCGTTGATTCACGATCCGCAGTTGGTCGTGCTCGACGAGCCGACTGCGGGCGTCGATCCCGCCGGCTCGCGGGACATACACAGCATCCTGCTCGATTTAAAACGTCGCGGAATCACTGTCCTCCTCTCGTCGCACCTGCTTGGGCCGGTGCAGGAAATTTGTGATCGCGTCGGCATCCTGGCGGAAGGGACGCTCGTCCGCGAAGGCATGATCGAGGATCTGCTCGTGCTCGAAGATCGCACCGAAGTCGTGCTGCGAAATGCGACGCCAGAACTGATGCAGAAAATCGGGGCGCTGGCGGAAACAGCGGGCGCGGAGGTGCTGGAAGAACACAAGTCGCGCACCACGCTGGAGCGCCTCTTTCTTGATGCGACGAAGAAACGTTGAACGTTTCCCCCTCCCCAGTTTTCCCCCCTTCCCCCAATGCACCGCGCCTTCTCTCCGCGTCGCTTCGCCGCTCTCACGACGAACACGCTCACCGAACTCACGCGGCTCAAAGTTTTCCACGTCCTTCTCCTTTTCGCGTTGGTCTTGATCGGCAGCTCGATGTTTCTGGCGCGCCTGAGTTTTCAACAGGAATTCCAAGTCTTAAAAGACATCGGCCTCGGCGCCATGAGTATCTTCACTGCGCTCCTCGCCATTCTCGCGACGGCGCGCCTGCTTCCGCAAGACCGCGACGATCGCACTGTTTACAGCATTCTGGCGCGGCCGGTCCCCAGATTTGAATACATCGCCGGAAAGCTCGCCGGCGTACTCCTCCTGCTCGGCATCAGCATCCTCGTGATGAGCGCCCTTTTCCTCGCGGTCCTCTTCCTCCGCGAACAATCCGTGGCCGCCGTGACCGCTCGTCAGATGGCTGGCGGGTCGCCGGAACAACTTCAGACTGCGCTCGCACAACTGCGGGCCGCCACCTTTAGCGCCGAGCTGTTCCCCGCCATCACCGTGATCTACGTAAAGGGATGCCTGCTCGCGGCGCTCACGCTTTTCATTTCCACCTTCGCCACCTCGAACATCTACACCGTCGTCGTGAGCGTGTTCGTTTACTTCATCGGCCACCTGCAGGCGACAGCGCGAGAATTCTGGCTCCAGGAACAAGGCGCCGGCTGGCTCGCGCGGACTTTTCTCGCCTGCGTGGCGCTCCTTTTTCCCGACCTCCACCTCTTTGATTTTTCGGATCAAATCATTGCCGGCAGCGCTATTCCTCTCCCTCTCTTCCTCCAAACCATCGCGCTCGGCCTTTTCTATGTGGTCATTTATCTGCTCCTGGCGATCGCGGTTTTCAACGGGAAGGAATTGTGAAGCGCCTTTCAATCTTGCTCTGCGCGCTCCTGCTCTGGGGCGTGGTAAAGCTACCGGCCGAGCAGGCGCTCTCCGCTTCTCGCGCGCGCAATCACCTCACCTCCGTCCCGCTAAATCTCAGCCTGCGCGAGCAGCTCGGGCAGCTCGGATTCGTCGCGGCGCTCAGCGGCTTCCGCGCGGTCGTGGCTGACTTCCTTTTCATCCAGGCCTACGCCGCGTGGGAACGCACGGAATGGAATCGCGTCTTCCGCTTGTTCCGCCAGGTGACAACGCTCCAGCCGCGCAATCTGCTCTTCTGGGACATGGCCGCCTGGCACATGGCCTGGAACGCCGGCACCGCTGCGCTTAACAACCCCAAGGAGCCCCGGCTCGCGCTGCGGATCAAAGCCCAACGCGAATACTTCGATCTCGCGCGCGACTTTCTCGAAGACGGAATCCGCAATAATCCTAATCGCCCGCAGCTTTACGAGGCTCTCGCCCGCCTTTACCGGGACAAGTATAAAGATCATGCGCGCGCTTCCGAATATTTCGCCCTCGCTGCGACCAAGCCGGGCGCTCCCAGCTATGAGCGCCGCTTCGCCGCCTACGAGCTTTCCTATAGCGAAGGACACGACGAGGAAGCCTACGAATTGTTGCTCGACCTTTATCGCGCGGGCGAACAAGAACATCTGCCTACTTTAATCAGCCGATTGAAATTTTTCGAAGAACGGCTCAAGATCCCGGTCGATCAGCGCATCCCGGACGCCGCCCGCTGATTCCCGCTCTACCTTTTACGCCCACAATGCGCTTCGCCATCTTCAGCGATCTCCACGCTAACCTCGAGGCCACCGAAGCCGTCCTCGAAGACGCGCGCGCGCAGAATTGCACCCAGTTCGTTTGCCTCGGCGATCTCGTCGGTTACAACGCCAATCCGCACGAATGCGTCGATCTCGTGCGCCGGATGGATTGGCCGGTCGTGAAAGGGAACCACGACGAGCAGGCCTCGCTCGTCGAGTCCTCCCGCGACTTCAACGAACTCGCGGAAAAGGCCATCAACTGGACCCGCGCCCACCTTACCGAAGACGATAAGCAATGGCTCGCCGATCTCCGGCTCACCCGGCAGGTGCGCGACTTCACCATCGTCCACGCCACCCTCGATACGCCCGGCGAATGGGGTTACATCTTTAATAATCTCGACGCCGCCGCCAGCTTCACCTACCAGCACACCGCGCTCTGCTTCTTCGGTCACACCCACGTCGCAGGCGCTTTCGTGCGAGACGGCGGGGTCACGCGGGTCAAGGTCGACCAGCTCGCGATCGAGCCCGGCAAAAAATACTTCATTAACACGGGCAGCGTCGGCCAGCCCCGCGATGGCGACCCCCGCGCCGCCTATTGTATCTACGATGCCGAACGCAACATCGTGGAGCAGCGTCGGCTCAATTACGACCGCGCCACCGCGCAAAAGAAAATCATCAAAGCCGGTCTCCCGCG
>JBDUAH010000205.1:0-4749 GCA_040004745.1 Chthoniobacterales bacterium
TATGCCGCGCGCGCCGGACTCGAGGCCCACATTTTCATGCCCTCCGACACGCCGCGCGCCAACATTATCGAATGCCGCGAGACCGGCGCGCACGTCACCCTCGTCGATGGGCTCATCACCGATTGCGGGGCCGAGATTGCGAAACGCAAAGCCGCCGACGGCTGGTTCGACGTCTCCACCTTAAAAGAGCCCTACCGCGTGGAAGGCAAAAAAACGCTGGGCTACGAGCTGGCCGAGCAATCGCGCTGGGTCCTGCCCGATGTCGTCCTTTACCCGACTGGCGGCGGCACCGGCCTGATCGGGATGTGGAAAGCGTTCGAAGAAATGGAAACGCTCGGCTGGATCGACGCGGAACGGCCCCGTATGTTCACCATCCAAGCCAGCGGTTGCGCCCCCATCGTCCGCGCCTTCGAGGCCGGCGAAAAATCCGCCACGGAATTCCCCGACGCGCACACCGTCGCCTCCGGCTTGCGCGTCCCGAAAGCGGTCGGCGATTTCATCATGCTCGACATCCTGCGTAGTTCCGGCGGAGGTGCCGTCACGGTCGACGACGCAGAAATGATTCGCCTCACGCGCGAAGTCGGCGCCGCGGAAGGCCTCTTCGTCGCACCCGAAGGCGCAGCCTGCTTCGCCTCCCTGCGCTCCCTCGTCGCGGCCGGAAAGATCGGAAACGATGAGCGCGTCGTGATCTTCAACACCGGATCGGGGATTAAATATCTGGAGTGTTACGAGTCCTAGCTAGCGCGCTCGCCCGCTGGATCAGAAAATCGGGTAGAATCCACGCGTGCGGCCCGCCGCCGGCGCGATATTTTGGGAAGCTCGACCGGCGGCGAGAGCGATCTCCGCGTCCACTCCGCCGCGATCGAGAAAACGCGTTTTTTCACCAGAAATAAAGAACGCCCAGCTTCCCGCGATGCGCTCGCCTAGATCAGCGCCTCGTCGCAGAACTTGGCGCGTAGCTGCGCTTGATCGTGTCTTCGAGGATCGCCCGGCGCGTCGGCACACTGAAGAGAAATACGAGCAGCCCGGCCCGCGGCGGAAATTTTATTCATGACGCAGCGCGACGATCGGGTCGATTTTCATCGCCCGTCGGGCTGGCACATAACTCGCGATCAGAGCCGCAAACGCGAGCAGAATCACAACTGCACCATAAGTGGACAAATCGGTTGCCCCGACACCGTAGAGCAACGTCGCGAGGAGCCGCGTCGCTGCCAATGCCGCGAGAACTCCGAGTGCCACGCCCGCGCTCACGAGCAGAAAACTCTGGCGCAAGACCAGCCGCAACATCTCCCCGCGCTGCGCGCCCAAGGCCATGCGAATTCCGATCTCAGTCGTCCGCTGCGTCGTGATGTAAGCCATGATTCCGTAAAGTCCGACCATCGCCAGCAAGAGCGCCGCAGCCGCGAAAACACCCAGCATTACCATGCTGAAACGGCGATTATCGAGTGAGGCCGCCACCACCTGATCGAGCGTTTCAAACTTCGTAGGCATCTCCGGATTCAAGGCCCGCGCCTCGCGCCGCATGGCTGCAATCAAGCCCGCCGCCTCGCCCTTCCCGCGGAGCACGATCGAGAACTCCGCCGCCGCGGCCGGGCGCTGGAAATAGTTCGTATAAACAATTGGTCGCGGCTCCGCATCGAGACCGTTATCGCGCACATCGCCCACCACTCCGATTACGTGCAGCAAATGCAGATCGCCATCCATGTTGCCGAATTGCAATTGCTTGCCGACCGCGTCCTCGTTAGGCCAATAACGCCGCGCGAACGTCTGGCTGACCAGAGCAACGTGCGGCATTTCGACGCCATCCGAGGGTTCGAAGAAACGCCCGCGTCGCAGTGGGATGCCCGTCGCAGCAAAATAGCCGGCGCTGGCCACCCGGTAGTCCGCGTCGCCGGTCCGCCCGGTGCCCGCCAGTGCTCTCATTTCCTCTTCGAACTCCTTAAATGTGGTCGCGGTTTTCCCTCCCTCCTCAATCATGAAAGTGCCGTTGGCGCCATCGCCACTCATCGGGAGTGCATTGATGCCGCCGACCGAAACCACACCCGGCAGTCCTTCCAACCGGTCGAACAGTCGCTGATAAAATTGCGCGAGTTGTAGCATCGCCGCGGGCTCTTCCGGTTGGGGCATGGAGACCGTCATCGCGACTGCACTTTCCGGTTCAAAACCAGGGTCAACCGCGAGCAATCGTTGAAAACTTCTGCCTAATAAGCCGGCCCCAATCAAAAGCATCAGCGTAAGCGCCACCTGTGAGACAATCAGGAGATTGCGCAGCATCGAAGTCGATCGTCCGGCAGAACTGCCACGCCCAGCGTCCTGCAAATCCGACTGCAAGCGTCCGCTCGAAATATTCAAGGCGGGCACGAGCCCCAGAATCACTCCCAGCAAAAGCGAAAGGCCGAGCGCAAAGAGAAGCACAGTCGAATCCACCCCGATCGCACCCACGCGTGGAAGATCACCGTGGTAGAGGCCCACGATCAGTTCGACACCCCAAAAAGCGAGCAACGCCCCGAGCGCCCCGGCCGCCAACGTGAGCAGGACCGACTCCGCCACGAACTGCCGCGCCAAGCGCCAGCGCGACGCCCCGAGCGCCGCGCGCAAGGCAATCTCCTTCCGCCGCCCCGCCGCGCGCACGAGCAGAAGGTTCGCCACGTTGGAACCGGCGATCGCAAGCAGGAGTCCGACCGCAGCGCAGATCACCCAGAGCAAACCGCGCACATTTTTCACCATCCGTTCGCGCAACGGCGCCAGACCAAAACTGGCCGCGTCCGTTTTCGCACCGTGTTCCTGTTTCATTTGCTGTCCGATTGCCGCGATCTCCGCTCGGGCCTGCTCCGGCGAAACGCCCGCCTTCAGCCGGCCGGCCGCGCGCCAGTTGTGCGCGCTTCGGGATTCGTTAGGCGGGATGTTCTCCGCCGGATACCAGACGTCCGCGCCCGGAGGAAACTCCACCCCCGGCGGCAGCACGCCGATCACGGCAAAGCCGCGATTCTCGAAACGCAACGCGGCTCCATCCAGGTTCGTGCGACCGCCAAGCGATTGCTTCCAGAAAGCGTTACTCACCACCGCGACCTGCTGTTCCGTCGCCGCTCTCGCGGCGGCGAAAGTGCGGCCGAGGATCGGCATCACGCCCAGGACGCGAAAGAAATTGCCCGAAGCCGCGCAGACCATTTTCCGCACCGGTTCGCTTCCGCCTGCCACCGCATCGGGGAAGACGCTGTATTTCGCCATCGCCTCAAAACTTCGGGTGCGCGCACGGAGATCGTTGAAGTTGGGTTCCGCAAACGACATGCCCTTGCCGTTCTCATCGAGCTCCCGCAGTTCGACGATTCGTTCCTGTTGCGGATACGGCAGCGGTCGCAAGAGGACCGCGTCCAGCACGCTGAAAATGGCGGTGGAGGAGCCAATGCCGAGCGCGAGCGTGATGATCGCGATCAGGGTAAATCCGGGCGTTTTGCAGAGTGTGCGAAGGGCGTATTTCAGGTCAGCGATCATGAGAATTTTTTCTTATTCATAACGGAGCGCCTCCATCGGCTCGATTCGCATGGCCCGGCGCGCGGGTAACCACATGGCTGCGAACGCGACCGTCAGCAGCACGCCGATGACAGCGAAAAACGTCGCCGGATCCGTCGGCTCAACGCCGTAAAGCATTCCGCGCAAAACACGCGACGTCGCGAACGCGGCGCCGACTCCGAACAGCGTTCCGGTAAGCGCCAACGCCAACCCATGCCGCAACACCAGTCGCAAGATATCGTGCCGTTGCGCGCCGACTGCCATCCGCACTCCGATCTCGTGCGTGCGTTGCTGCACCAGGTAAGCGATCACCCCGTACAAACCGACCGCCGAGAGCAGTAGCGCGACGCCAGCGAAAACACCAATGAGCACACCATTGAAACGCTGTTCGCTGAGCGAGAGCGACAGAACTTCCGACATCGCACGCACCTTCGTTACGGGAATGAGCGGATCGACTTTCCAGACCGCGCCCTTCAACCGCACGATCAGATCTTCCTTATCCGCCGCGCCCTTCGTGTGCACGACGAATTCGCTCCAGCGTTTCCATTCCTGCCCCGATTGCGCGTAAGGCGTGTAGATGGCCGGCTCCTCCGTTTGCGCGAGACCAAAGTGACGCACATTACCGACCACGCCGACGATCGTGATCCAGGAAACACCTTCATTCCGCGCCCAGCGAATCCGGCGACCGAGCGGTTCTTCCTCTCCGAAATATCGGCGCACCATGCTTTCGTTGATCACTCCGACGAGCGGCACGCCCGTGCGGTCGTTAGGCGTCAATGTTCGTCCCTGCCGGAGCGGGATGCTCATGAGCCGAAAATAATCACCCGCCACGCTGCGGTTGTAGAGGCTGGGCTCTTCGCCAACGGTCAGCGGCGGTCGGCCCTCGATGATGAAATTATGATCGATCGCGTTGCCGCCGAGAGGCAGTTCACTCACCATCGCCGCTTCCACGCCGGGCAGGCTGTTCATATTATCCAGCACCTGCTCGCGGAACTGCGTTTGCCGCGCCACGTCTTTGTAGCGCGCCTCCGGGAGTTCGATCCGCAGCGTCAGGACGTTCGCCGGCTTGAAGCCCGGATCCACACTCGTTAGGCGCCAAAAGGCTTTCCCGAGCAAAGCCGCACCTGTGAGCAACACCAACGCGAGCGCCAACTCCGATACTACCAAAGCGCTGCGCAAGCCCGAGCGTCCAGTCGTGACTCGGCGCGCTCCGGCCGAAAGCACGCTGTTGAGCTGCAC
>JBDUAH010000206.1:0-4728 GCA_040004745.1 Chthoniobacterales bacterium
CGCAATTGTAGCCGCGTCCCTGTGGGACGCGTGGGGGAGGCGTGATTGCAGCTCAGCAAACTGCAATCGGACGCCCCCCCGCACGGCCCACAGGGCCGTGGCTACACGTCACCGACCCTTCTGATATTTGTCCGCGTAGTTCTCGTATTGCATCGCTTTGCGGCGCGATTTCGCGAGTTGTCCGGCGGAATCGATCTCGGAGGCGGCCGCTTCCAGTTTTTTATTCTCTTCCGCCAATCCTGGAACCTGCATCGCCGCGGGAGCAGCCGCGTTTTGCGCTGCCTGTTTACGCAACACCGCAACGGCGTCCTTCGCCTTGCCTTCATCCGCCAGCGTCACGGCCAGCTCTTTCGCAAGCCGGTTCTGCACCACCGCTTGCTCCCGCGCCACGTCCGAACGAATGCTCTTATCCGCCTTTGCTTCGTCATCGGTGAAGGCTACCTGCACCGCCTGTTTCTGCTCCGGCGCGGAAGTGCCGCTGAGCATGGCATAATTCAATTCGACCTTGGCCGCCTCGATCGAATCCGCCCCCTTTTCTTCGGCGACGCAGCGCACGAGAAACCGTCGCTGCTCGGAACCGAACAACTCCGGCATCTTGATCTCAGCTACACGGTCGTGACATTCGATATCCGGCCGGCCGATGATTTCCTTCAAGCGTACGCCCTCCGGCGCTTCGATGCGAATAACAATGCTGCGTGCGAGCAGCGAGCGGGCCGAGCCGAGTTCTTGCGCGAACACGCTCGGCAATTTCTCCGCGTCCTTCACATAGTAATAATTGGCGTTGCTCGCTTCGGCGAGCGCGGTCATGAGGTCTTCGTTGTAATCATCGCCGAGGCCGACCGTGCTGACTGCGATCCCGTCGCTCCGCAATTCGCGACCAAGGCTCGCAAGCTCGGAGGCGCTGCTTGGCCCGGAATTCGCGATTCCGTCCGAAAGTAAAATCACACGATTGACGCGCTCCTTGGCGAACCTATCCCGCACCTGCCGCGCTCCCAAAACCACACCAGCATACAAAGCGGTACTGCCGCCGGGTTGAATGCCGTGAATGCGCGCCTTCATCGCTTCCCGGTTATCGCGGTTGCCCACTCGCTGCGGCGGAATGAGGAGACAAGTTTCGTTATCGTAAGTGACGAGCGAAAAGAAATCGTCGTCGCCGAGTTTATCGACCGCCATCGCGGCCGCCTGCCGTGCTTTTTCAATCTTCGCGCCTTCCATCGATCCACTGCGATCGAGAACCACGGCGAGGTTCATCGGCGCGCGGCGACCATCGTCATTTTTGCGGCCCTCGATTTCGACTTGCACGATCATCTCGCGCGGGCCGGCGCGGTAAACGTAATCGCGATCCGGCGTAACGCGAAGCGTCACATCGGGTGCGGGTGAAGCCGAGGCTGCTTGCGCGAGCGCGGCGGCGATGAGGAACAACTGGAGTTTTTTCATGCTCCAAGACTGACACGACTCGCCAAACGCTGTGTCAGAGCGTCGTGCGAAGATTGTAAAAGAATTGTCAGCGCGCGGGCGAAGCGCTGGCGTGTGATGCAGCCTCGCTGAAAGCCGGCGCACCGATGAAATACGGCGAAGCCACGCCCTCGCGATACGCCTTTAGCGCACCAGCAGATGAGTTCGCGCGCAGGTCGCTATATTTTCCTTCATTTTCACTTCCGGCGCCGCCGCTATTCGCGCTGTTCTGCCAGCGCTCGTGCCAAAAGACCGCCGCCTTTAGACGCGGATATTTTTCGCCCTGGCTCATGGTCTGCCACGCGCCGCGAATCCATTCCCCCTTGTCGCCAATCGCGGGAAATTCCCCCACGCCCCATTCGCAAAGCATGATCGGTTTTGTCGAATCGATCCGCGTCAGCTCGGTATAGGGCCAATCAAAACAGGAGACGAAATTCGGGTAGCCATCGTCGCTCGGGAACTGCGCTCCATAGAGACTGAAGCCAAGCCAATCCACGTAATCCGCTCCCGGATAATATTGCGCGGCGAGATTCCATGCGTCGCGCGGGGTGGAGTAATCGATCAAGTGCAACACCCATTGCACGTTCGTCGCGCCGCGCGCGCGAAACCGATCCACCACATGACGCCAGGCGCGCTTGAAGGTTTCCGGTCCTTCGAATTGCGGCGGATTCGTCCCCGGAATTGCCGTCCCGCCGCCATAAAACTTACCGCTCCAGGGAAACCAGGAACCGTTCGCTTCGTTCCCGAACGACACCACCATCGGTCCGCCAAATTCCCGCGCGCCATCCGCCCAACGATCGATATAAGCGTCATGCGCGCCAGCGATGATGGAGGTGAGCGAATATTTATCCGGCCCGAGATCTTCTTGATAAGGGCGATCCCACGGTGACCAGAAGACCAGCGGCACCGCGCCATGCCGTTCGATGATTTTCAAATTGGCTACTGGAAACGTCTGCTCTCCCCAGTAGGACGACGAAGCGATGATCGCCTGATGTTTTCCGACGAGTTCTTCGAAGGCTTCGATTTTCTCCAAACTCACGTCGTCCTCGTGGTCGCCGAAATTTACGAACGCGCCGGTGTAAACTCCGTGTTCCGGGAGAACGAGTTTCCGACCGCGCGGATCGAGCGGCTTCGTCGGCGGGACTGCTGTCGCCACGCGCTGCTCGCAGGCCGTTAGGAGGATGAACAGAGCGGCCAGCAATATTCTCATGCCGTCCGCACTGTTCCCGTGCGCTCCAGTTTACCCCAGCCGACAAGCGCCCCGCGCAACGCGCGCAGGAGCGATTTCCAAACCACCCAGGCGAGGAGCCATCGATAGGCGAACCGCATTGGCAGAATTAGCAGAGCGCGGCGCAGCGGCGCCTTTTCGAGGGCACACGCCAGCACCGCCAAGGCCAGATCGAGCAGAAGAAAAAGCGCGAAATATTTCCCGAGCGCCGCCGCGTAACCGGCAAAAATCGACCACAGGAGAATCGCGTCTGCCAACGGCGTAATCGCGACAAGCAAAATGTGGAAAAACCAAATGCTCGGCAACGCGAAAAACCCGAGCGCTCCAAAGCGGGGATTGAAGGTCAGCTCGCGGTGTTTCCAGAGACACTGCATGGTGCCGAACGCCCACCGCACCCGTTGTCTGCCTAACGAGCGCCAGGTCTGCGGCGCTTCCGTCCACGCGACCGCTTCCGGCGCATACGCCACGCGATGGCCGAGCCGATGCATCGTGAGGGTGATGTCCGTGTCTTCCGCCAGCGTATCATGCGAAAAGCCGCCTGCTTCCGCCAGCGCCGCGCGGCGGAACGCGCTCACCGCGCCCGGCACCACTGTGACGCAATTCCATTGCGTGTAAGCGCGGCGATCAAGATTGAAACCGCAGAGATATTCGAGCGATTGGCAGCGCGTGACGAAGTTCACTCGATTGCCGACCCGCGCGTTCCCAGACACCGCGGTCACCTTCGGATCGGCCAGCTCTTCCGCGAGCTTACGAATCGTCTCCGGCGCGAATTGCGTGTCGCCATCCAGGAAGACGACCACTTCATGTTGGGTGGCGTCGAGCGCCCGGTGCAGCGCCGCGGACTTGCCCGCGTTGACCTGATTCAGCAAACGCAGCCGCGGGTCTTCCCGCGCAAGACGTTCCACTTCCTCCGCGGTGCGATCGCTGGAACCATCGTTTACCACCACCACTTCGATTTCGCCCGGGTAGTCGCTCCCCAAAACCGCGCGCAACGTTCGCTCGATCACCCGCCCTTCGTTGTAGGCCGCGATGAGCACGCTCACGCCTGGCCAATGCGCCATCTGGACCGGTTCGCGGCGCTTTTGCGCATACCGTTGCCGCACCGCCAGCCCGCAAATCAGCAGCGTTCGCAGCACCACCAGGGCTGTGGCCAGGATCATGAACGACCAGAAAAATTCGACCACCCAATGCCAGCTCCGAAACCCGATCGTGGCCACACTGCGCCAACCGAACTGCTCGTTAGCCGACACCCGCGGCATAAGATCGGAGCGAGGAATATCGAGCAGTTCACTTAGCGACACCACTTGATCGCCACGCTCGTCCAGCCAATCGAGAATGCGCGGCAGCGCGGCCAGGGTTTGCGAGCGGTCGCCCCCGGCATCGTGCAGGAGAATAATGTTCCCTTTGCTCCGCTGGTCCTTTACCCGCTGCACGATCGCATCCGCGCCGGGCCGCGCCCAATCCTGCGGATCGATCGTCTCGAGCACGATGACGTAACCGAGCTCCTGTTCGGCGAAACGCAGCGGCGCCAGTTCGACCACGTCCGTCGGGGTGGAATCCGCGTTGTAGGGCGGGCGAAACAGTGTGGTGGAAAATCCCGTGATGGTCTCAATCAAACGCTCGGTCGAATCCAACTCCAGCCGCCAGCGCCACTCCGCCATCTCCGCCAGATTGCCGTGCGAGTAGGTGTGATTCCCGATTTCGTGCCCTTCCGCAACGATGCGCTCGACCAGTTTCGGATACTGCTCCGCGTTGCGGCCGATGACGAAGAAGGCCGCCTTGAGGCCCCGCTGCTTGAGCAGATCGAGCACGCGCGGCGTCCACGTGGGATCGGGTCCATCGTCAAAAGTGATCGCGACTTTGTGCTCGTCCGCCGAGGTCTCGTGGAAGAGCACCGGGAAGTTAGGCGCGTTGGAATATTGCGCGCTGAGCTGGCCATCGCCCTCCAACTTAATGGAGCGTGCCCCAGCATCTCGACTCAAGTCCGCGCTCACGATCTCGCCCCGGCCGACGTTGGTCACGGTGTCATCCACCGGCAGAGGACT
>JBDUAH010000023.1:0-15971 GCA_040004745.1 Chthoniobacterales bacterium
AATCGGAGAGTGTGAGGGCGGTGGCGGCGTTGAGCGCTTGCAGGGCGGTGGTGGAGTTGGAGCCGTCGATCAACATCTGGATTTGCGCGGGATTGCCGACGCGTAGATCGCGGGTGAAGTGGGGCGGGATTTGCAGGCCGCAGTAGGCGTGGCCGCTGCGGATTTGGCTGGCCATCTGCGCGACGTTTTCGACTTCGCCGACGAAGCGGAAGGTCTCGGTATTGACGAACTGGTCGATGAGTTGGCGGCTTTCGACGGTGCGGTCTTCGTTGAGCACGACCATGGGCATGTGTTTGACGTCGTTGTCGAGGGCGTAGCCGAAGGCGATCATCTCGACCAGAGGCGGGAAGAGCATGAAGAAGAGGGTGATCGGATCGCGCAGGACGCTGATCGATTCTTTGAAGAGGATGGCGCCGAGGCCGCGGAAGGGACGCTTCATGGGGCGGGGGATTGGGAAGCCGATACGGCAGAGTCTGTCATTCTGAGCCGCGGAGACGGCGAAGAATCTCGCGCGGGCTGGTAGAGCATCGAAGAAAGGTCGGCCCACTTCGGATTCTTGGTGTGGATCAAGGTGTTTTTCTTGGCGCGGGTCCAGCCTTTGAGTTCTTTCTCGCGGGAGATTGCGTCGTGAGGGCGTTCGCAGGTTTCGAAATAGACGAGACGGTTCAGTTTGTAGCGCTTGGTGAAGCCTTCGGCGGTGCCGTTTTGGTGCTCCCAGACTCGGCGGATCAAGCTGTTTGTGACTCCGGTGTAGAGGACGCCGCGACTGGCGTTGGTCATCATGTAGACGAAGAGGCCTTCACGGTAGTTGTGAGATCCTTCGCCGTCTCCGCGGCTCAGGATGACGGTGTTCAACGGTTTCTCTCGGCAGCGCGATCATGCGGCGGCGGCGGCGCTGTTCTGTTCGGCGTGCTGGTTCGTTAGGGAAACGAAGACGTCTTCGAGCGAGGGGCCGATTTCGTGGATCTCGGGATTGGTGATGCCGACGCTCTGCAGTTTCTCTGCGATTTGCGCTTCGCTAACGCTTTCTTGCACGAGGAGGTGCATCGATTGGCCGAAAACGGTGGCGTTCTCGACGCCTTCGAGGTGGCGCATGGCTTGCAGCCCCGTGGTGACGTGGTCGCAGGTGACGTCGAGTCGGCGGGTGCCGGGCGGGTTAACTTCTGGCATGCGTTTCAGGTCGTCGGGTTCCCCGCAGACGATGAGTTTGGCCATGTAGATGTAGCCGACATGCGAGCAGCGTTCGGCTTCGTCCATGTAATGGGTGGTGACGAAGAGCGTCATGCCTTGGCTGGCGAATTCGAAGAGGAGATCCCAGAGTTCGCGGCGCGCGACGGGGTCGATGCCGGCGGTGGGTTCGTCGAGGAAAAGGACGGTGGGTTTATGCATAAGCGCGCAGGCCATGGCGAGGCGCTGACGCCAGCCGCCGGAGAGAAGCGCGGCGCGGCGGTCGAGATAGGGTTCGAGGTGCGTGGTGGCGATGAGTTCGTCGCGGCGTTTCTTTAGATCGCGACCGTTCAGGCCGTAGAGTTTGCCGGAGAAGACGAGGTTTTCGTTCACGGTCAGCTCGTCGTAGAGGGAAAATTTCTGCGACATGTAGCCGATCATTTCTTTGATCTCGTCGTCGTCGCGGAGGACATCGTGGCCACCAATGCGGCCAGTGCCTTCGGTCGGTTCGAGGATACCGCAGAGCATGCGGATGACGGTGGATTTACCGGAGCCGTTCGGGCCGAGGAAGCCGAAGATGGAGCCGCGGCTGACGGAGAAGCTGACATGATCGACGGCGGTGAAGTTGCCGAAACGTTTCGTTAGGCCTGCGCACTCGATCATCGTCTCCGCGGTCATGGGAGGGGGTGAATTTGGAAACCAGAAAGCCAGGATGGGGAAGAGGGAATCAGGAAAGCAGTAAAGCAGTAAAAACGGAATTCGAGGGAGTCGACGCGAACGCAGTTCCGCTTCGTTCCTGTTTTCCTGCGCTCCTGTTTCATCCCTCTTCTCCCTTTCCTGGCTTCCTGGTTTCCGAATTCAATCCTTCGGGACGTTTGGGAAGATGACGTCAGCCGACATGCCGGCGCGGAGTTTTTCGTCGTGGTTCTCGAGGCGGATTTTCACGCCGAAGACTTGGCGGATGCGGTCTTCGACCGTCTGCACATTGCGCGGGGTGAACTCGGCTTGTCGGTTAATTTGTTCGACCACGCCGCGGAACTCTTCCTTGGCGAACGAGTCGGTGCGGACGCGAACTTCGTCGCCGATTTTGATGTGGCCGAGCCACGGTTCGGGGACGTAGACGCGGACCCAAAGATAACTGGGGAGGATGAGGGTGGCGACTTCGCGATTCGGCGCGATGACGTCGCCGACTTTGACGTTGAGGATTTCGAGGACGCTGTCGCTGGGCGTGGTCACTTTCATCTCGCTGAGCTGCGTCTCGATTTGCGCGAGGTTGGCGTTCGCCTGAGTGACGCGCATTTTCGTCGCTTCGACGGCTTTTTCCTGGGCGTTGGCGACGCTGCTGGCGCGCTCGGCTTCGTTAGGCGAGACGGTCTTGCTGCGCAGGAGTTCCTGTTGGCGTTTGGCGTCGGCCCGCATGAATTCGAGTTGCGCCTGTTGCGCTTCGACGTCGCGGCTGGCGGCATCGACTTGTGCTTGAGCTAGATCGCGTTGGGCGGGTAATTCGGCGGCGTCCAGTTGTACGATGACTTGGCCGGGATCGAGGCGGTCGCCTTCGCGGGCGAAGATTTTTTCCACGCGGCCGCCCATGCGCGGTGCGACGTGGACTTCATCGACTTCGATCGTGCCGGAAACGGCGTCGGTTTTGCGCTGGCAAGCGGTGAGCGCGAGGCCGAGGGCGGCGAGCCAGACGATGGATTGCGTCTTGAATTGCAAGGCGCGAGAAGACTATCGATATCAGGCAAGATGTCGAAAACTTCCCCGGCGACCGCCGGATATTCCGGAACGCCGCTGGTGCGCAAACTGGGCGTACGGCCTAACGAGCGTTTGGTGGCGCTGAATGCGCCGGAAAATTATGCGGCGTTGCTGCCGGGCTTGCCGGAGGGCGTCAAGATTGTGGATCGGCTGAGGGCCGGCGCGCAGTTCGCGCATCTCTTCGTGAAAGAGCGGACCGTCCTGGCGAAGCGACTGCGCGAACTGCGGGAGAAGCTCGACGACGCTGGTATTCTCTGGATTTCCTGGCCGAAGAAGGCGTCGAAGGTGGCGACCGATATTACGGAAGACGTAATCCGGGAGGAAGCGCTGCCGCTCGGCTTCGTGGATGTGAAGGTGTGCGCGGTGGATGGGACGTGGTCGGGTTTGAAGTTGATGGTTAGACGAGAGAATCGGAAAAGTGCGAAATGAAAACGCGTTTCTTTGATCACATCGATCTCCGAGTGAAAGATCTGAAGCGGGCTCGGAGCTTTTATAAGCAGGTGCTGCCCGCGCTGGGTTTCACGGAGCCAGGCGATGATGGCGAATGGTTCTCAATGTATGCGCCGGGTGAGGGGAAGCCGCCGTTTTTCGGCATCGACGAGGATCCCGAGCATCGGCCGAACGGGACGCGGATTTCGTTTTGGGCGGACTCGGAGGAAGAGGTCGATCGCGTCGCCGAAGTGGTGCGGAAGGCGGGCGGCCAAGTGCTGGAGGGGCCCGAGGTTTGCGAGGATTACACTCCACGCTATTACGCGTTCTTTTTCGAAGATCTGGACGGGAACAAATTCGAAATTTGCTGCCGGACGGCGCCGGCAGACGTCTAAAAGCTACGCGCGTGCGCCGGGGCGAACCTTGAATTTTCGGAGCGCGACCAGCGTTTCGCCAATCGGGAGGCCGACCACGTTTGTGTAGGAGCCGCAGATGCGGTCGATGATCTCGGCGCCGTGACCCTGGGCGGCGTAGGCACCGGCTTTATCGAGCGGGTCGATCTTGGTGAGGTAGGCGCGGATTTCCGGGGCTTCGAGCGCGCGGAAGTGGACCTGCGAGACGACGCAGAAGTTGATTCGCTTCCGCTGTGCGAGCGAACAGACCGTCACGCCGGTGCAGACGGTGTGTTCACGGCCGCTCAAGCGTTGCAGAATACGGAAGGCGGCGCCGTGGTTGGCGGGCTTTCCTATGAGCGTGCCATTGAGTGCCACGAGGGTGTCGGCTCCGAGAACGACGGCCTCGGGATTCAGACGGGCGACGGCCATGGCTTTGATGGCGGCGTTTCCCATCGTGAGTTCCCGTACAGTGAGGCCCCGACTGGCGATTTCCGCCGTTTGCGGAACGACAATCTCGAAACGCAGACCGGCCTCGGAGAGCAAGTGTTGCCGGCGCGGGGAAGCGGAGGCGAGAACGAACCGCGGCATGGCGTAGCGAGCGACTTCCCTGTTACGGTGTGGAGGGCAACGCTGACTTGGGCTTTGAGGATTCTCCGCCGAAAAGAGCATCGAGGTTCGGTATTTTCATTTCTTCGAAGCCGGGAGGCACGACGAATTCGGGATCGGGCAACGCAGTCTGCTCGATCGAGACCGGATTGATGACGATTTTCTTGTCGCTAAAATTGATTCAACTGCGCAAGGGAATGCCGGGAAAGTCGCGAGTGAGCCGAGGAGCCCGGCGCAGACGGTCATTTTCATACGCTCGTTGCTAAAGCGCAGCGGAAGAAAATTCAAGAAGACTCGAGAATCAGGTTGGAAATTCCGGGATTCCGCGCCGGGATCAAAAAGGACTTGGCAGGTTTGGGGTGCCGGTTCAGTTTAGCGGTCCGAACGCGGGTGTAGCTTAATGGTAAAGCTGTAGCCTTCCAAGCTACTGACGAGGGTTCGATTCCCTTCACCCGCTTTTTCGCTTCGGCCGTGATAATTTTGTTGACCGTGTGCTGCGAACACGATAACCAAGCACTGATCTAATCCGCCCGGAAGGGCTCTTCTCTAAATATGAAAAAACTGCTCATGGTATCTAATGGCGAGCCACTCGCTTTGCGTTTGTTGAAAACAGCGATGCTCCTCGTAACAGGAGTCGCGCTCGGCACAATGTTCTGGATGGCCAGTACACCTATCGCGCAAGCGCAGAATATGTCGCCCGAGAAAATGCTCCAAGCCGAGATGCCGCGAGGCGCGGCCATTGCCTCGGCGAGCAAAGCGGACTTTCTTTCCGCAGTCTGTTCTGCCGTGACGAAGCATCGTGCGGCTGCGCCGCAGATCGCGGCCTTTGCCGTTCAACTGCATCCCGAGTGGAAGAAAGATATTCTGCGGACAGTGTTCCGTTGCCTCGGGACAGATGATTGCCGCCTGCTCGGACGTGTGCTCCGTGCGATTGCGGTGGGCGACGACGCAAGCGAATTGACCGAACTCGCGATCGAACTCGCCCCCAGCTGCTCATCGTCCTTCGGTGGCGGACAACCTGATGACGGCGGTGGCTTCAGCAATGCACCTGGCAATCTGAATCCTCCTCCAGGATCGATCGGCGGCGGTGGCGGACAAGGCAATGTGATTGCGGTCTGTTTCAACGGTGTGACGCGGTTCTTCTCGCCGGAAGGTGCCGCGGCTTTCATCAACGCCAACCCAGGCGCGACTTTGGGCGCTTGCGTTGTTACCCCGGTCCAGAATCGCTAAGAGAACGAATTAGCATTCGAATTCAGGAAGGCCGTTGCGAATTCCCGCAACGGCCTTTCTCTTTCTGACCGCTCGTCTACCTGATTTTTGATGGCCAAAACCGGGCGCCTTTTGATGGCAACCGAGGGACTTTCTCTGGTCCTTCTCTTCGCGGCGTTTGGCCTCATGCAAGCGCTCGTGGGCGGCACGCGGATGGCATTCAGTCTGCCGGTCTATGGCCTGGTGGGCGTGGCGGGCGTAATTGGTTTTTTTTCCTGGCGCCGCATCAAACCCTCGCCGAGCCAGTTTTGTCTCGGATCGACGGTGGCTTTTCTCGGCTACGCGCTCGGGCGAGCGCTGCTTTCACCGGTTCCTTACATCGCGCGCAGTGATGTGTATTCGATCTTAGGTGGCTTGGCCGTCTATTTTTTGGTAGCGTGCATTTTAGTTAGCGCACGGCAGCGGATGGTTCTGCTGCTGTTGCTGCTCGCGTTTGCGCTGATCCATGTGGCGGTGGGAGCGATTCAGTTCCGCGACGGAAATAATTTCATGCCGATCTCCTGGCTCCAGCGCTACGATTATGAATGGCGCGCGAGTGGCCTTTATGTCTGCCCAAATCACCTGGCGGGCCTCTTGGAAGTCCTGGGCGTGATGGGGTTGAGCCTTGCTTGTTGGAGCCGTTGGCCAGTCTGGAGCAAGCTTTTCATCTCCTACGGAGTGGGAGTTTGCTACGTGGGCCTGATTCTCACCGCCAGCCGCGGCGGCTATTTGAGCGCCGGCGCGAGTCTTTTCGTTTTTGCTCTGTTGAGCTTGGTCACCTTGCGGCGTTTGGGTGCCGGCTTGGCTTGGAAAATCGGCCTCCCTGTCACCATTGTGGCGGTTCTTTTGGCGATGGCTGCGGTTTTTTACGTGAGCAAGAACGCACCGCTGCGAGATCGCGCACAGACGACATTCGACGCTTCCAATATTCGGATCGATCTGTGGAAAGCGGCGCTCGAACAATGGAAGCTGCAACCGGTCATCGGCACGGGGAGTGCGACTTATCTGTATTACGGCAGATTTTTTCGGACGCCGCAGATGCAGCTCGATCCAGTTTATACCCATGGCGACTATCTCCAGTTATTGGCGGAATACGGGCTGGTAGGCGTGCTGGGATTGGCGATTTTTCTATTCGCGCATCTCCGTCACGGGTTTCGGAGTTTTAGCCGGCTGGGACCGCGGCGAGTGGCTGCATCCCAGCTTCTGCCGAGTAACGCGCTCGCTCTAAATATCGGCGCGATCGCAGCCGTCTCGAGCATTCTGGTGCACTCGATTTTTGATTTCAATATGCACATCCCGGCGAACGTGTTGCTCATGGCTTTCGTCTTCGCCGTGCTGGCGAACGAGGGCGTGGCGTGGGAGCGGCAGGGTACGTCTGTTGCGCTTGGTCAGCTGCTTTGGCGGCTGGTCTTGCCGGTCCTCAGCCTTGCGCTGGTCGTGCAATGTTTCAGATTGCTGCCAGGCGAATATTTTTCAGAGCGGGCCCGGATGGCAGTGCGTGATGATCAGCCCGGGCTGGCATTGCTCTACGCGCGGCGTGGCCTGAAATATGATCCGGCGAATCCGGACTTGCATGCCCGACTAGGAACGGCCCGGCTGCAATTTGCTGATAGAGCGGAAACTCCGGAGGCGGCCGGTGCGTTCCGCGACGCGGCCATCGCTTCTCTGCAACGGGCACGCTCGTTGGCGCCGCGGGAAGAAAGCTATGGACTCGAATTGGCGGGAGTCCTTGACGCAGCGGGACATTTCGATGAAGCCGAAACTATCTTTCAGGAGCTCCTGCGGGATGATCCAAAATCGCAGAATCTGCGGCGCTATCACGAAGGACATCTGAAAATCCGGCGCCCTGAAGAGACAAATGTCGCTCCGGCCGGCTCATAGCCGCCGCGGGTTCAAATCGGCTAAATCGAGAAATCCTCAAAAACCATCGAAAAAAGGATTGCTCACCAATTTTCTCCCAGCTAGTCTGCGAGCCGTGTGACGTACAAGACGGGAAAAACGTCACTGATGAACACTCGAAGGACCAAAAAAACGGGCATATGAAAAAAATCAACCTCTCCACCTTCGCCGCTTCGGCGTTCGTGATCACTTTGCTCGGCTTCCAACCGTCTGCCGCGTATGCTGGCGGCCAGGGATTCGGGAAAGAGGTTTTCCAGGATAATTCCAAGGAAGCCTACGATTCGAAAAGCGACCTCGGGCTGGGCAAATTCGCTTCTTTTCCTTTCCACGTTTCGGTCTCGGTCCGCGGTGGCTATGACGACAATGTCAATCTTTCCCAATTCAATACTCAAGACTCCTTCTTCACGAATGTCGGCGTCGGCGTGAATTACCAATTCGGTAGTCCGCGCACACAGATCAATCTTTCCAGCAACGCGAGTTTCACGTACTATTTTGACCGGACTGACCAGTTCTCCGGCAACTCGGATAATTTCGATGTCAACGTTTCGCTCGGGTTCGCGATCTCACACAAAGTCAGCCCGCGTTTGACGGTGACGGCGAACACATATGTGACGTATCAGTCGCAACCTGATTTCCAGACGTTCAACAATTCGAACGTCAACTTCAGCCGGCAGAGCCAGAATTTCTTTTTCACGGTCAATAAATTTTCCCTCGGTTACGCATGGACGCCGCGCTTTTCCACCGTTTCCAGCTACACGCTTGGCTATACCAATTATGACAATGACATTGTCAGCCTGTTTCAGGATCGGTTTGAACACACCTTCGGGAATGAGTTTCGTTTTCTCGTTCTGCCCACGACGACGGCAGTGGCGGAATATCGCTTCGGCATCGTCGATTATACCGAGACGGATAATCGTAATTCTACCTCGCACTATTTCCTCGCTGGCGTTGACCACAGCTTTAGCCCGCGTTTCAATATTTCCACGCGTGCCGGCGTGGAATTCCGCCAGTATGACGACAACGGTGTCTTTGGTTCGAATGGTGGCGATCAAACCAGTCCTTACGGCGAGTTGACTCTCAATTACGCCATCGCTCAAAACACGGCGCTTTCGTGGACGAATCGGTACTCGATCGAGCAGTCCGACATTCCGGAGTTAATCAGCCGTCAAACCTACCGCACCGCAGTCTCCCTTCGGCACAACTTCACGTCGCGCATTGTGGTCGGTCTCAACGTTGCTTACCAGAACGACAGTTACGACGGCAACGTGATCACGCCTAGCTTCACGGAAGATTCCTTTGATATCTCACTTTCTGCTCGTTACGCCATTACTCGGAACTGGGCGATTGACGCTGGATACACCCACACCGAGGTCATTTCCGACGCCAATCTCTTCCGCGAATATTCGCGGAACCGGTATTATCTTGGCGCAACCTTCACGTTCTAGAGCGACCGCGCGTCTCGGTTTTGCGTCGGGCCGCTTCCTGACGTAGCCTTTCTGCCCGGCTGGGGGTTTCTATGTCACAAACTGAAGAAAGTAAACTTCACTTCCTGGATTATTGGAGAGTCATCCGCGTACGCTGGGTGCTCATCCTCCTCGCGTTCGTCCTCGTGCTCTTGACTGCTGCGGTGGTCACGTATTTCCAGCCACGCGAGTATCAATCCTCAGTCTTCGTGGAGGTTAAATCCATGGCGCAGAACGTGCGCATCTTTGGCAATGGGGATCCGAACATGCCGATCCACGATCCGACGCTCGCTCCCACTGTGTATCAGGTGATTCAGCGCACCGGAATTTTGTATCCCGTCATCGAGGACCTCAAACTACAGGATAAATGGGCCAAAGGTGGTTCCCGGCCCACGCGCGAGCAGGCTTATCAGCGTCTCCGTAGCCGGCTTGAAGTCGATGAAGTGCGGAACACAGATTTGCTTCAGATCAGCGTCTTGAGCCAGGATCCACAAGAGGCGGCTGATATCGCGAACAAGATTGTCGACGTCTATCAGAGCACGCGCGTCGACGAGGAAAAAGAGATGATGAACCGTGCGGTCGCGAGCATGAACGAAGAAGTCGCGAAGCAGCAGAAGAAGGTTGACGACGGTTATGCCGAAGTGGCCAAAATCCGTGATGCCGAGGGAATCGTGGATCTTAATCCCGAGGGCATAGAGGATACCGCGAATCCGGTTAATAACATGGTGATCAAGCAGGAGGGTGAGGTGAACGACGCGGCTACGAAAGTTTCCGTTCTCTCGACCCAACTCGAGCAAATCGAAAAGCTCAAGGGGGAAGATTTGATGCGGATGATGCCGACGTTGAAGATCGAAGATCCAACCATTCAGAAAATTCTGCCCAACTACCAGGATGCCGTCGCGCAAGAGGCGCTGTTGCTAAATTCAGGATTGGGGGAGAACCACCCTAAGGTCAAGGCGTTGCGCGCGACCAAGGACGTATACACCCGTCAACTCGAGGAACAGGTCACGATTATCAGGAGTGCACTTCAGAAGAATCTTGCTGGCGCACAAATGACACTTGATGAGTTGAAAAAGCGTCTCGAGGAAATTAACGCCCGACAGCTGCAAGCGAAGAACACCGGTGGCACCTATACCCGCGCAAAAAATCTCTACATCAAAGAAAAACTGCTCCTCGACGGCATTCGCGCTCGTGCGCAAACGCAGACGATGGAATTGGCCATGCCCCGCATGGCTGTCAGCGTAAAGCAAGTCGCGGAACCGCCTAGCGCGCCCGCCCGCCCCCGTGTCGGCTTGAATCTTGCGCTCGGAGCCCTCGTTGGTCTCGTCGTCGGGCTCGGGCTCGCTTTCTTTATCGAATATCTGGACACAAGTGTGAAGACGATGGAGGACGTAGAGAGTCTCCTCGGTGTGCCAGTGCTCGCGATTATCCCAAAGAATATCAAGCTTCTCCATCAGGAGCCGGGCGATACGCCGGACGCCGAAGCCTATCGAATCTTGCGCACGAATATTGAATTCAACCGCAAGAACCCAGAAGCAAACGCCATCTCGATGGTCAGCGGCGGCCCTGGCGAAGGTAAATCCACAACGCTGGCGAATTTGGCTTTTACATCTGCTCAAGGCGGCTATACGACGCTGATTGTCGACGCCGATTTACGGCGACCAGTCCAGCATTCTCTCTTCGACCTGAGCAATAAAGTCGGACTCACGAATTACCTCACCACGGACATGCAATTGGAAGACGTTATCGTCCCCACGTCCGTGGAAAATCTTTCTCTGCTCCCGAGCGGCATCTTGCCTTCGGACGCGGTCGGTATTTTGAATTCGCAGCGCATGTCGGATATGATCGCGGAGGTCAAAACGCGGTATGACATCGTGTTTTTCGATTCACCTCCCATGCTCGGGGTCAGTGACGCATCGGTCCTCGCCAGCGAAGTGGATCAGACCATCATTGTGGTCCAGCATCGACGCTTCCCGCGCGCGATGCTCACGCGCGTGAAGCAGGCTGTGCTCGGGGTTGGCGGAACTGTCTTGGGTGTCGTCCTCAATAACGTCGATCTCAAGCACGACCAGAATTACTACTACTACACGAATTATTACGGCTACTATCAGCCGCGCGACAAGGAAGCGCGGCGGGAGTCCCGCCGGGCCACGGCCTCCACCGCGAGCAATGGCTATTCCGAACCGGAAGAATACTAATGCGTTTTCCAGCCCTCGTTTTATCCCTTCTTCTGGCTCTCGTCTTGTCTGCGCGCGGCCAGGCTACGCTCCGCGTGGGCGATCCGCTCGAACTAAAAATTTCTGGCGTGCCAGCGGAGGAGCAAACGCAGGTTAATAATATCTACACGGTCGATGCCAGCGGCACGATCAACATGCCGTACATCAACAAAGTGAAAGCGGAAGGTCTCAGCCCTTCTCAGCTCGCCAATGCGATCGAGACCAGCTACCGCTCAGGGAAAATTTATAACAACCCCACCATTACTATCGTGATGGCGCCTACCTCACGGTTTGTGAACGTCGGTGGCGCGGTTCGAGCGCCCTCTCGTGTGGCGTTCACGGAAGATATGACCCTGCTCACGGCGATCAACGCAGCCGGCGGGTTCAACGATTTCGCCGATCAGCGGAAAGTGCGCGTGCTTCGTGGTTCGAACGTCAAGATGTATGACGTGCGCGAATCACGTCGTGACCCTTCACGTGATGTGAAGCTGCAGCCGGGCGACCGGGTCGAAGTGCCGCAGAGTTTCTTCTAAAACTCTTCAGTGGTCGGTCCCAACCACGGCGCGATGCCGCCAGGCGTACCCGAGACCGGAGTATAGCGTCAGCGCGACCGTGATCCAGACGAGCGTCGTCCCGCCCTCATTCCAAGCCCGCTTCCACCAGACCGCGGCTCCGTCGGCATAACGCAGTTCCTTGATAGCCAGCAGCGTCAGGAAAAACACCACGGTCACAATCTGCCAGGACGTCTTGTGTTTCCCGAGACTCTCGGCTGGAAGGATCACGCCTTTTGAGCTCGCCAGTAAACGCAACCCGGTGATGAGAAAATCCCGCGCCACCACGATCGTCGCCGCCCACGCAGGAATCGCTTTCAATGGTACCAGCGAGATGAACGCCGCGGCAATCATCACTTTGTCCACCAGCGGATCCATCAGTTTGCCGAAATCCGTGATGAATTGATAACGACGAGCGATCTCGCCATCCACGAAATCAGTAATCCCCGCGATGATAAACAGCACCAGCGCCACGGTATGGCCGAATTGCCATTCGGAATTCAATGCCATCGTGAAGAGAATCGTGAGTCCGAGCCGGCTGAGCGTGAGGCGGTTCGCCCAATTCACAATGCCACCTCCGGTTTCGGATGCTTCCAAATCGGCGCGCGCTTTTTCAATTCATCCACTACCCATTGCGTCGCCCGAAAAGCCTCCGCACGATGCTGACAGCCCACGCGAACAAAGAGCGAGGCCTCGCCCGTCGAAACAAAGCCCAGCCGGTGCCGGATGCGAATTTCATGGAGATCGAATCTGGCCGCGGCCGCTTCCGCAATGGCATGCAACTGATGCTCGGCCATCGGACGATGGGCCTCATATTTGATCCCACTGATCTTGCCGCCGTTTTCCGTTTGCCGAACAACGCCCCAAAAATCAACTACGCCTCCGGTTTCGGGCGGCGAGTTCTTTTCCGGCGTGACAAGTGGCGTGTCGCTGAGCGAGACTTCCAAGACGTTGCTTGCCATGCGTGGTAACAATGAAATAACGCGACCGATTGGTCGCACCACAGGAGATACTCAAAATGAACACGAAGCAATGTGATATTGGTCTGATCGGCCTCGCTGTGATGGGAGAAAATCTCGTCCTCAATATGGAAAGCCGAGGCTTCCAGGTCGCGGTTTACAATCGCACGACTGACGTAATGGAGAAATTCATCGCGGGACGTGGTGCGGGGAAGAACTTCACCGGTTGCAAGACCTTGGAGGAATTTGTCGGAGCGCTGGCCAAGCCACGCAAGATGCAGATCATGGTCAAAGCGGGTGGGCCCGTGGACGCCGTGATCGAGCAACTCGTGCCTCTCCTGGAGCCGGGTGATGTCGTCATTGATGGCGGCAATTCACTTTGGACCGACACCCAACGCCGCGAAAAACATTTGAAGGAAAAGGGTATCCACTTCTTCGGCGTCGGCGTCAGCGGCGGCGAGGAGGGAGCGCTGAAGGGGCCGAGCATCATGCCCGGCGGTTCGGCCGAGGGATGGGAAGCGATCGCTCCCATCTACACCAAGATTGCCGCAGTGGCCGAAGGCGAACCCTGCTGCCGGCACATGGGTCCCGACGGCGCCGGCCATTACGTAAAGATGGTTCACAACGGCATCGAGTACGGCGACATGCAGCTCATTTGCGAGGCCTACGCCATTCTGAAAGCGACGGTCAATCCGAGCGCGGCCGAGTTCGCGGAAATCTTCACCAGCTGGAACAAAGGCGAATTGAATTCGTTCCTCATCGAGATCACGGCGAATATTTTCAAGCGCACCGACGCGGGCTCGGGTAAAGCGCTGGTCGACGTCATCCTCGACAAGGCCGGGCAGAAAGGGACGGGCAAATGGACGGTCGGTCACGCGGTCGAAATGGGCGTGCCCCTGAGCGTCATCGGAGGCGCGGTCGAGGCCCGCATCTTGAGCTCGATCAAGGACCAGCGAGTCGTGGCGAGCAAGAGCCTGCCCGGTCCCAGTCCGAAACCGTTCTCGGGCGATAAAGACAAAACCATCGAAGCGGTGCGCGACGCCTTATTCGCGTCGAAAATTATCAGCTATGCGCAGGGGTTCGTGCAGCTCGGTGCTGCCGCCAAGCTCTACGATTGGTCGTTGAACTTCGGCGACATCGCCAGCATCTGGCGCGGCGGGTGCATTATTCGAGCGCAATTTTTGAACCGCATCACCGACGCCTACAAGCGCGACCCGGCGTTGAAGAACCTCATCCTCGACCCGTATTTCCGGGACATCATCACCAAGACGCAGGCCAATTGGCGCACCGCGCTCCAAGCCGCGATCGAGTATGGCGTGGCCGCCCCGTCTTTTAGCGCCGCGCTAGCATATTACGATAGCTACCGCTCGGAGCGTTTGCCGGCCAATCTCCTCCAGGCGCAACGCGATTACTTCGGTTCCCACACCTACGAACGGTTGGACAAGGCCGGCGTTTTCCACACCGACTGGATTGGCACCGGCGAAGAGGCGGTGGTAAAATCGGGCGCAGGAGGCCATTAGGCGGCACGGCATGACCTACATTTACGAGACGACCAATCCCGACAAGCCAGTGCGTCGCTTTGAAGTTACGCAAAGCATGAAAGACGAGCCGCTCCGGGCGGACCCCGAAACGGGAGAGCCTGTCCGGCGCGTCATCACTGGCGGTGTCGGTATGCTGGTTCCCGGTTCATCCGCGGGTCCATCCGTCGGTTCCTGCGGCTCCCACTGCGGTTGTCACTAATCGCGGCGGTCGCGGGATCCGTCCGATCGCTCTCAGTGAAAATCGTGCGACTCGCTGCCGGCTAATTCCGCATGCGCGAGGGGCGTGATTTGCTGTGCTTTGATCAGCACCACCCCCTCGGAATTTTGCACTTCGCCTTCGATTAGGAGGAACGGTTCCTCTGTGATCAGCAGCCGCCACTTCTCGAACAGGTCCGGCGTCACGATGGCATTCGAAACACCGGTCTCATCTTCCAGGCTGATGAAGACAAAACCCTTCGCCGTGCCCGGTCGCTGACGGCAGATCACATTTCCTGCAATCTGTACCGTGGCGCCATTTCGCGCCTGTGTGAGATCAATCGCCCGCCAGGCCTGCGGCAGTTCCGCGCGCAGCAGCTTCATCGGATGCGGCCCTGTCGTTAGGTTCATCGCCTCGTAATCTGCCTGCACGCGTTCCGCCATCGTCATCGGAGCCAGCGGTGATTCCTCCAAGAGGGGACGGTTGGCTTGCCCGAACAAGCCATTCTCAGGCCGCTCTTCCACCCGCCACATCGCTTCCCTTCGATGCTCCGCCAGTGCGTTCAAGGCGCCCAACTCGGCCAAGGTCCGCTGTTCCTCTTTCGACAATGGGACGCGCCGCTTAAAATCGTCCACCGAGGCAAACATGGTGGCAGCACGTTCGCGCACGAGCGTTGCGATGTGTTCCTCTCGCAATCCATTTACGACACAAAACCCCAGCCGGATAGTGTCGTTAGAAACGACCGCGCAACGCCACTCGGATTCGGCCACGCAAACCGGTCGCACCTTCAAGCCGTGCCGGTTCGCGTCCTTCACGATCGTAGCGGGAGTGTAAAATCCCATCGGCTGATTGTTCAGCAGGCTGGCGTAAAACTCCGGCGCGCGATGCACCTTCAGATAAGCGCTTCCGTAAGCGAGAATCGCAAAGCTGATCGCGTGCGACTCCGGAAAACCGTAGAGCGCGAAGGACGTGATCGACTGCATAATCTTCTCGATCGCTTCCGGCGCGACGTTGTTCTGCTGCATCGCCGCGCGCAATTTTACACTCACTTTGCTCATCCGTTCCTCCGAGCGATGGAAACTCAACGCGCGCCGCAGTTCCTCCGCTTCCGCGCCGGAAAAGTTCGCCACGATCATCGCGATCTTGAGCAACTGTTCCTGAAACAACGGCACGCCGAGCGTGCGCCCGAGCACCGGCTCCAATCGCGGATCGAAGTACGTGATCGTCTCGCGTCCCGCCCGCCGCGCCAGATAAGGATGCACCATGTCGCCTTGGATTGGGCCGGGACGAATAATCGCCACTTCGATCACGACATCGTAAAAGCATTTCGGTTTCATCCGCGGCAGCGTCGCCATCTGCGCGCGGCTCTCGATTTGAAAAACACCGATCGTGTCGGCCTTCTGCATCATTTCGTAGGTCGCGGCGTCATCTTTCGGAATGTGGGCAAGGTCGAGTGGCCGGCCGCGTTCGCGGCAAAGCTCGAAGGTATCTTGCATCACCGACATCATCCCCAGGCCTAACAAGTCCACTTTCACAATCCCGAGAT
>JBDUAH010000207.1:0-4696 GCA_040004745.1 Chthoniobacterales bacterium
GGCTTCCGCTTAGAACGGAACCCCAGGGACCAACGGCGCAGCTTCAAAAACTCGCGGCGGATCGGGAATGAACACCACACGGGCGCATTTGCAAGCCGCGGACCGTTCACCGCGCCGGCTGGGCGAAATCGAACTCGCGTTGCTGCGCTCGCACGGGCGGAGTGGCCGCGGCGAGCGACATGCGCAAAGCCCTCAGCATGCGGATGCCCCGCTCCAGTCGATCGGGGCGGTAGGAAGAAGGAACGGGAAGCAATGTGCTGCGTCGATAGCGATTCGAATAGGTTTTCATGCCCGTTATCATGACCGGGTGGGTCGGACATCCGCTGTCCATGCCGAAAACTATTTTTGGATATTTTTTGACCGCAGATTACGCGGATGGCGCAGATATGAGGATCGAGGCGTAGCCTTCCTTTTCCCATCTGGCGCCATCTGCGTAATCTGCGGTAAATTTGTCCCACTCCCATGAAACCCGAAAGCCGCTCTTCTCGCCCGCCGTTGGAGCGGATGATGCGCATCCACGGGCAACTCAAATCGGGCGATTATCCGAATTGCCGTAAGATCGCCGACGCGCTTGAGGTCTCCTCGAAGACCATCCAGCGCGACATCGATTTCATGCGAGACCGGCTGGGCCTGCCGATCGAGTATGATCCACTGCGGGTCGGCTTCTATTACACCGAAGAAGTCGCCAGCTTCCCCAGCATCGAAGTTTCCGAGGGCGAGGTCGCGGCGCTTTTCGTCGCGCAAAAGGCGCTCGCCCAATACAAAGGCACCCCCTTCGAGCGCCCGCTGCGTTCCGCCTTTCGCAAAATTGCCGACAGCTTGAAAGAACGCGTTTCGTTTTCCTGGAGCGATCTCGAAGACGCGATCTCTTTCCATAGTGCCGGCGCCGGCGTGGCCGACTTGGAGCTCTTCGAAACCGTCAGTCAGGCGGTGTTGCGCTCCGTCGAGTTGGAGTTCGAATATCGGAAGCTAAACAGCAAAGGTTACGAGCCACGGCGCGTGCGCCCGTTCCACATCGCCTGCCTGGAAAACCAGTGGTACGTCTTCGCGGAAGATCTGGAGCGAAAGCAACTGCGCACCTTCGCCCTGCCTCGCATGCGAAGTGTTCGCCTAACGACCACGAAATTCCGCCGTCCCGCAAATTTCTCGATTAGTAAAGTGCTGAGCGGCAGCTTCGGTGTTTTTGAAGGCGGGAAAAAGCATCGCATCCGCTTGCAGTTCGACCGTTTCGCCGCACGCCTCGTGAGTGAACGCACCTGGCACCAGTCGCAACGTTTCCGGCAGGCGAAGGATGGCGCGGCCCTCTTGGAGTTGGAACTCGGCGGCCTCGAAGAAATCGAGCGATGGGTTTTAAGCTGGGGCAGCCACGCGCAAGTGTTGGCGCCGCCGGAATTGGTCGCGCGGATCAGAAAAGAAATTCGCGCGCTCGCTGCGCTCTATCCGGGCTAGCGCACTGCTGCGCCTGCATAGCCGAAAGGCGCAGTCTTTCGGGGAGGCGCTGGTCAGAGGAAACTCGTTAGGCGACGCTTCGCTTCGGCGAGATAAAGTTCATCAATCTCAAACCCGATAAACGTCGGTACGCCGCATTCCCGCGCGGCGACCGCAGAATTTCCGATGCCGAGGAAAGGATCCAGCATCGTCTGGACGCGGGAGACGCCGTGCAATTTGATGCAATTGACCGCGAGTTGAACAGGAAACGTTGCCGGATGCGGGCGCTCCTGGCTTCGATTTTTGATGGTCTGGTAGGGGACGAACCAAGTGTTCCCGCGACAACGTTTGTCCTTTCCACCAGTGTGTCCCCAGCGCGCGATGTTGCTTTTGTCCTGATACGGCACGCCGAGGGCAAGGCGGTCGATTGGCGTCTTGCCCTCAGGCGTTAAATGGAAAACAAATTCGTGGCAATCGTTCAAGTAACGCGGTGAATTGATCGGCTTGAAATGCCCGCGCGAAGTCGGTGCGCCGAGCTCGTCGTCGATCGTGATCGCCTTGATCCAGTGAATGGTGTTTTGCAGCGCGAAGAGCTTTTGTAAGCGCATGACCAGTTCGTAGGGCAGCCACGGACTCGAGGGCGCGGCGCCGACGTTGAGAAAGAAAGAGCCGTCCGGCTTCAGAACACGGCGCGCAGCCGCGGCCCAGCGCTCACACCAATCCAGGTAACTGCCGCGTTCCTCCCGATCGGAATATTTTCCGTAGGCGATTCCGAGATTGTAGGGCGGCGACGTCACGATCAGATCGACCGAGCTTTCCTCGAGGCCCGACATGCCCTCGAGACAATCGCCAAGGTGGAGATCGAACTTCGACATTGAGCGACAACTTACCGTCTGGCGTGTCACGCGTAGAGGAGATTCGCGGCAAGCCCGCACCTCTGATATTCTAGCCCCATGTCGAACAAGCCTTCGAAGCTCAAGATCGCGGATCGCGAATTCGCCTCCCGCCTGCTCCTGGGCACAGGCAAGTTTGCGTCTAACGAGTTGATGCGCGACGCGCTGGTGGCCAGCGGGACCGAAATCGTGACCGTGGCCCTGCGCCGCGCCGATCTCTCGGGTAAGAAGGATCCGTTCGCGAACATTCTCGATTTCATCGATCCAAAGCGCTACCTGCTTTTGCCGAACACGAGCGGCGCACGCAATGCCGAGGAAGCTGTCCGCCTGGCGCGTCTCGCGGTCACCGCTGGGCTGCCCAATTGGGTGAAGCTCGAGATCCATCCCGACCCGCGCTACCTCCTCCCGGATGGCGTGGAGACTCTGGCCGCGGCCGAGATTCTGGTGAAGGAAGGCTTTGTCGTATTGCCCTACATCAATGCCGATCCCGTCCTCGCGAAGCGCTTGCAAGATGTCGGGACCGCGACCGTGATGCCGCTCGGTTCGCCCATCGGGAGCAATCGCGGAATCGAGACGCGGGCGCAGATCGAGATCATCATCGAACAGGCGACCGTCCCCGTGGTGGTGGATGCGGGCTTGGGCGCGCCAAGCCAGGCCGCCGAGGCGCTGGAGATGGGCGCGGATGCAGTGCTCGTGAACACCGCGATCGCGATCGCCTCCGATCCGAGTAGGATGGCGCAGGCCTTTCGGAAGGCTGTCGAGGCCGGGCGCGAGGCTTACGAACTAGGCCTCGGCGAAACGCGCTCGACCGCGAGCGCGACCAGTCCATTAACCGGGTTTTTCTCGGAAACATCAGGCGCTGAGCAATAAGCAACCGGCGCCGCAGAGGGCGGCCCCGTTGGCGCGGCAGTGCCCTATGAGCTAAGGTCCGCCGATGCCTTCCGAAACTGTTGAACTCCGCGGCCACATTATCGACTCCCTGATTCTGCCGAAGGTGCTCGATGAGATTCTGACCCGCGGCGCTTCCTTCAAGATCATTGACATCAAGATCGGCCAGAACCGGGTCGATCAGAGTTATGCCAAAATCGAGGTCTCGGCTCCCGCGAAGGATGCGCTGAGTCAGTTAGTCCTCCGCTTACGTCAACACGGCGCGGCCGTGATGGAACAGGTGGATGTGAAACTTGCCGCGGCGCCGGCAGATGGCGTGTTCCCGGATAATTTCTACGTCACCACGAACCAGCAAACGTTCGTTCGAGTGGACGGCAACGAAGTCGAAGCGACGCCGGCGATCATGGATTGCGGCCTCGCGGTCGACTTGGCGGCGAAAAGCGCCCGCGCGGTGAAATTCCACGAAGTGAAAGCCGGGATGCAGATCGTGACCGGCCACAAAGGGGTGCGCGTCGCCCCGGTCGAGCGCCCCACGGATCGCGCGGACACCTTCGAATTCATCACGAGCAACATCACGGCGGAGCAGCCCAAGAGCGTCGTCATCCGCGAGACAGCGCGGGAATTCGTCCGCGCGCGAGCCGCAGGAAAGAAAACGCTGCTCGTGGCTGGACCAGCCTTGGTGCACACGGGTGCGGCGGAGCACTTGGAGAAAATGATTCAGCGCGGCCACGTGGATGTGCTCTGCGCCGGGAACGCGCTGGCCGTGCACGACATTGAGAACGCTTTATACGGCACGTCTCTCGGCATGAAACTCGAAGGCGGCACGCCCTCCGCGCGCGGCCACGAGAATCAACTGCGCGCGATCAACACCATCCGTCACGCTGGCGGCATCGCGGCTGCGGTGGAAAGCGGTGTCTTGAAAAAAGGAATCCTCCACGCCTGCGTGCGTAATGACGTGAAGTTCGTGCTCGCTGGTTCCATCCGCGACAGCGGTCCGCTGCCGGAAGTGATCACTGATTCAATTGCCGCGCAGGAAGCGATTCGGGAGAACCTCGAAGGCGTTTCCGTTGCGCTCATGATGGGCACGCTCTTGCATTCGATGGCGGTCGCGAGCCTACTCCCGGCCGGGGTTAAAATTCTCTGCGTGGACATCAATCCCGCCGCCGTGAGTAAGATGACGGACCCACGGAATTTCCAAGCGCTCGGGCTGGTGACGGATGTGGAATTGTTCCTGCGCGAGCTCTGCCGTTACCTCGAGAAAGAAGTCGAGACGAAGAAGAAATAAGGAATTCCCAACATGCGACGCCTGCTTCTTTGTCCGCCGGATCACTACAGCATCCAGTACGAGATAAACCCCTGGATGAGCAAATCACGCGCGGCCGACACACCGCTCGTGCAAGCCCAGTGGAAAGGGCTTTTCGATACGCTCTCGAAGCTCGATACACAGGTCGAGACGATCACGCCCGCGGAGACGTTGCCGGACATGG